>CALFMR010000174.1 GCA_937880585.1 uncultured Acidobacteriota bacterium | reverse complement strand
CCGATCTCCAACCTCTTCGACACGAGCTCGAGCAGCGCACGCCGCTACACGCCGCTCGCGCTCTTCGATACCCGCGAGGCGATTTACCGCGATTCCTCGCCCGGCTCGTCGCCGCTGCTCAGCGGTGCGATGTATCTCGTCGACCTCGACGCGCGCAATCTCGCCCGCTGGTTCACCGGCCAGATCTCGTCATCGGACTGCCCCATCGCCTGCAGCGGCACCGACGCGCTGAACGTCAACGGCTACACGGTGTACTTCTCCGACCGCCGCGGCAACCGCAACGCTTCGAACGAAGAAACCGGCGAGTACGGCGACGAGGACATCGTCAATACCGGATCGTCCGGCACGCCGAACGATTCGCTCGATGCGGGCGAGGACTTCAACGAAAACGGCGTCCTCGACGACTACGGCAAGACACCCCAAAAGCCATATGGCGTCTCGAGCTGGAGCGACATGGACAGCCCGTTGACCTCCAGCGCGCAGCCGTGGACGGCCGTGAGCGCGACCGACGCGCGTCGCAATCCGCCGATCTTCTTCCGCCGCGCGCTGCGGCTCGTGAACGGCAAGGATCTCTACGACGACGCGCCCGGGCTGACCGGCCTGACGATCGCCTCCGAGAACCCGGTCTACGTCCTCGGTGACTGGAACGCCAATGCCGACGGCGACAACAACTTCGATGACGACGACCACGTCGCAACGGCAGTGCTCGCCGATGCCGTGACGCTGTTGTCGGACAACTGGAACGACGCCAACAGTTTCAATCATCCCTACGATCGCGGGAACCGACCCGCGGTCACCGGCTGGTACCGCCTGGCGGTCATCGCGGGAAAGGGCCTGTCGTTTACGTGGTCCTCAACGCCAAACGACTTCGGCACGGACGGCGGCGCGCACAATTTTCTGCGGTACCTCGAAGATTGGACGGGCGATACCTTGAACTATCGAGGCTCGATCGCCAGCCTCTTCTACAGCCGACAAGCGACGGGCACCTACAAGTGTTGCGACACCGTGTACAACCCGCCGACGCGCGGCTACAACTTCGATACGGAGTTCCTGACGCCCTCACTGCTGCCGCCGCGGACGCCGATGTTCCGCGACGTCAATATCACGGGGTTCCAGCAGATAATCAGGCCGCAGTAGAAAGCGCTCGTCGGTTCCGGGTTCCGAGGTTCCGGGTTCGGGTTCTCGGGGTTCCACGTTCGTGGGTTCCAGGTGCCGGGTTCTCGAGGGTTCCAGGTTTTCTGGTGCCGCGTTCTGGTTCGGCGCGGCCTGCGGCGCGCAGCGTGTAACGGCCGTCCGCTTTTCCCGAACAAGACGGAAAGGCTGACCGGCAGCTTCCATAGACAGAACCTGCCCGATCCTTCGCGTCTTCGCGTCTTCGCGTGAGACTCCGGAGCCTTCGCGCGAGGCCCTTCTGGCTTCTGTCTTCGAACTTCTAACCTCTCAACGCGTCCACCCCGCCGGCACGTCCGCGCGGCGGGCCTGTTCGCGTAGCGCCTGGATAGCGGCCGTGTCGGTTTGAATCTGCGCGCGCGCTTTGTCGAGGTCGGCGAGCGCCTGGCGGAGCTGCTGCTCGAGGACCGACTTCTGGCCAGGATCGTCGCGGTTGACGAAGTCCGTCTGCAGCCCGTTGATCTGCGTCTGCAGCGACGCGGCCTTGGCCTGGTCGCTCGCAAGCGCGGCGCGTAAGGTCGACATCTGGTCGCGCCACGCCTGCTCGTCGTCGGCAGCCGGGCTCCCCTTCGGTGACGCAGCCGCACGACCGGTCACGGCGGCTGCGGACGACGAGGTCGGCGCGGGTGCTGCCTGCTGCGTCCCACTCGCATCAGAGGGAGATGCGGGCGCAGAGGCGTCGACGTCCGCAAGCTCGGCCTCGGCAGGAGCCGCCGCACCTTCGGTAGACGCCGGACGAGACGAGGGCGAAACGACCCAGTCAGGCGGCAGATTCTGGTTGGAGAGCACCGCCGCCGCCGGCGCCACGGCCGCACGCCGCACCGCCTCGCGCCTGGCCGCGTCGGCCAACGACGAGGGGGGCAACGCCAGCCAGGCCAGAAGCGCCACCACCGCCGCCGGCACCTGCCACAACGTCGTCATCGCACATCCCTCCAGGTAAGCACACGGACCGGGCCCGGCGCCGACGCCGGGATCCCCGATTCGTCACGCATAATCGACGCCAACCCGTCCGCGTCTCGAGCCGCGTCAGGCCCGCCAGCCTCGCCCGGCGGCGTTTCAGGACTGTAGAGCGCACCCCTCCGGAGCGTGATCTGCACAGCCTGACGCACGCCGCTCGCGCCAAATGCCTCGGCCCGAATCTCGACGGTCCCATTCGCATCCACACCCGGCGCGCCATCGCCATCGGCGTCGTCGTCAGCGACCCAGGCCGCGAGAAAGACGGGGGGACCGGCACGGGGCATTCCCGTCAGCGCCGCCAACGTCCCGGCCGCGAAGAGCCGCCAGACGGGCGTGTCCGCCCCGACAATCGACGCCTCGTCCGTCACGCCCTGCAAAGCCGCAGTCAGGCCGGACAGATCCAGCGGATCGAGCCCCGGCGTGCTCGTCGCCGCGGCCTCGTCGAAGAACGACGAAGACGAGACGCCAGCGAGAATGGGATTCCAGTCAGGAACCGACGACAGGTCCAGAACCACGCGTTCGGCCAGCGCGTCAGCCGCATAACGGCCTCGAGCACCCGTCTCCTGATTTCCCGCCATAGCACGCTCCGTCGTCGTGAGCCCGACAAGCGCGGAGCCGAGCGCCGCGACCAGACACAACAGCACGAGCGCGAGCAGCAGGGCGACGCCATCGTCTCGATCCAGCGGTGGACGCGTCGAGTGGGTTCGACATTCCCGCACATCAGCCTCCAGGGACGATCGCCAAATTGCGCGGTGTGACATCGACCACCACCTCAACGTCGGGAACCCGAGACGCCGCGTCGTGACTGGATCCCGACACCGCGAACGCCTCGCCGACACCGCGGACCGCCGCGTCGACCGCCTGCAGCCGAACGGAGACACGCACGCGCCGCACGCGCAAGAGGTCGGCATCGAAGCGAAGACCACCGGCACCACACCACGGCCCGTCCGCCAACATCGCGAGCGGCAGCGATGCCAGCCCGTCGACGCCAGACGTGAGCGTGACCAGCTCGGGCCGAACGACACCGGCCTCGTCATAGAGACAGTTGGCGACGCCAGGCGGCGGCTTCGGATCCCGCGGCGGGTCCGACGTACCGAAATACGCGATCCCGAAGCCGACTACCCCATCGACGACCGGCACATCCGTCGAGTCGTCGTCCGACATGCGAAGCGTGCGCGCGGCGGAGTCCAGGTAGTACGTGCGCGCCTCGATCTCCGCCACCGCAGCGTCCGCGCCGAACTCGTGGCCGGACTCCGCCACGCGCGGACCGAGACTGACCGTCGGCCCGCTGAGTCCCGTCACACGAAACAGATCGGCCGACGCGGTTTGGTCGAAGACGAGCAGCCCGGCATTCTCCCGCACACCGCACGCTGGGACCGCGGCCGGACACCCTGGTCCATCACCGACCGTCAACGTCGTCCCGGAAAAGAACCCGGCCGGGTGGCTCTGCACATGGGTCTCCGGGACCCAGAGCAACGTGACCGCATCGGCGCGCGCCGTTTCTGGCGCATCTGCCCCCGGACCGCCGACCCGCCGCGGCAACACCGCGGCGACATATCGACCAAGCGGACCGGCGCGCGGTCCGTCATCCAGACCCGCGCCGGCCACATACAGATCGCGCGCAATGAGATCCGCCGCCACGCGCGCGCGTTCCGACAGATCGACAGCGGCAGGCCCGGCGCGTGCAGTTCGTTCGGCGCGGGTCGTGACTTCCCACAAACTGCCGAATACGACGAGCACGAGTGCGGTGGCGAGTAGAACCTCCACGAGCGAGAAGCCGCCGTCGCGCACACACTCGGCCGTACGCCTGACCGCCCGCGCATCGAACAGGCGCGTGGACCGGCCGCGAAACACGCGTCGTTCGTGGCGTATCGGCGAGTTGCGTCGGCACTTCATCGCTTGGTCCTGAGTGTCGTGACGATCCGGCCGCGCGCTGGAACCGGCGCGGCCACGGGCATGACAAGCACGCGGAGTGCCAGGGCGCGGTCGGCGCCGGGTTCCGCGCCCACGACTTGCCATCGCCTGATGTACACCGCGGCTCCATCGTCGTCGCTCACGATCGCACCGCGCGCGTCGAGTCGATCGGCGAAGCCGTCCTCGTCGCGATCGAGCGCATCGGCCGGCGATACGGTGAGCGCGTCCCACGGCAACGCACGCCACGCTTCGACCTCGTCTGCCGCCATCGCAAGCATGGCCGTTTGCACACGTGCCTCACGCGCCGCGCGCGTCGCGATGCTGAACAACCCCGCGACGCCAGCCATCACGGAGATGACAAGCAGAAAAGCGACGAGTACTTCGACGAGCGTGAATCCGCGATCGGCCATGTCGCGGCGCGATTGCAACTTCAAGGCCGGGTTTGGAGAGAGAAGAGCACGGCCGTATCCGTGGAGCCCTGAGTCTTCAGGCTCAGGGGGAGCCCATCGGAAAGAAATGCAGGTACCAGCTCAGCAGGCTGTCGCCGACGAGGGCGGCGATATAGGCGGCAATCGCGA
>CALFMR010000173.1 GCA_937880585.1 uncultured Acidobacteriota bacterium | reverse complement strand
AGTCGATCGTGTTACCGACGTTGGCCGTCACGTCGGCCGGCGAACACTCCAGGTTCTGCATGACGACGCGGATCGTCGTGCCATGCGCCGAGGCGGACCCGCTCCCCGACAACAGGAGGAGGAAGGCAGCGAGCAGAGTCCGTCTCAGCGGCATGATCGGTCGCGCGCCTACTTGAGGGACGCCGCGACGTGCTCGGCGTGCTGCTCGTGGCCCTGGAAGATCTTCAGCCCGGTCTGGAGCAGCGACTTCAGCTCCGCGTTCGACGCCGACGGGATGAGCGTCGTCTCGAGCGCGTTGTCGACGGTCTTGTGAAAGGCGACCTCGTTCTCGACGTACGCCGTGTCGAACGCGGCGCCCGACAGCTTCGCGAGCTCCCCGCGCTTGGCCGTGGCGGCCGTGGTGAGCGCGCGGCTCGTGTCGTTGTCCTCCGGCGTGACGTGCAGCTTCTTGACGAGATCGAGCGCCTGCTTGTTCACCGCGGTGTGGTCGCGGACCATGTCTTCGGCGAACGAGCGGACCTCGGCGTTCTTCGACTTCTCGAGCGCCTGCTTGGCCGCGGCGATGTCGAGCTCGCCAGCCGTGTAGGCGATGTGCGCGATCTGCGGGTCGGTGGGCTTCGCGCCGGTCTGCGCGAAGAGGGTCGTGGACGCGAAACACAGCGCGGCCACGGTGGCGAATCGAATGGACATGCGTATCCCCCCTGCGGCGCTCGTGGAGTGGAGAGCGCCGGAATGACGTGGTGAAGTCGACGTCACTCGATGAGATGCAGGAGCGGCGAAAAGGTTCCCGGCGTCAGACGAGGAGTGTCGTGCGGAGCCGCGCGATGACGGCGTCGGTCACCCGCTCGCAGCGCGCCCCGTCGAACGGAAATGTGCCCTGGAGGGCCGGACCGAGCTGTCGATCGAGCGCGCCGCGCAGGAGCACGCGCGCGCGATGCAAACGCGTCTTGACCGTCTCGGGCCGAAGGCCCAGCAGATCGGCCGTTTCCTCGATGCTCAGACCTTCGACGATACGCGCGACGAAAACGGTACGGAACAGGTCAGGCAGCGCTTCAATGGACTGTTCGAGGAGGTCGCGGATCTCACGCTGCGCCATCGTGCGCTCCGGGTCGGCGGGCGGCGGTGCCGCGCGAAACGGCAGGATGGCCGCCTGCAAGCGATCGCTGTCACCGTCGTCCCACGACACCGTGGGCCGGCGCCGCAGGCGGCCGAGCGCCTCGTTCATCGCGATGCGCGTGAGCCAGGTGCCGAACGCCGCTTCACCGCGGAAGCGATCGAGCTCGGTGAACGCGCGGACGTACGCGTCCTGGACGACGTCCTCGGCCTCACCGTCGTTGCGCAGGATGCTCCGCGCGATGCGATACAGCCGCCGGTTGTATCGCCGCGTGAGCGCGCGCACCGCCGACTCGTCCCGCAACCGGCATCGCCGCACGAGCTCGCCGTCGTCCAGCGCGTCGACGTCTTCGGAAAGCCAGGCCTGCTGCGCCACACGTCACCACCTGACGAATAGATGCACGACCGCGGCAAAGGTTCCCGCGGCGTCTACCAGCCGAGCTTTTCACGAGTGAAGGGACGCGTGAACGCCGCCGGCGGGTTGTGCGCGGTCGCGCGCTCATAGGCCGCTTCGTAGGCGGTCCGGGCCTCGGTGGCGCGGCCGAGCTTCTCGTACGTCGTCCCGAGAAGGGCCCGCAGGAAGGGATCGTTCTCGTTGCCAGGCATCGCGATGGCGCGCTCGAGTTCGGTCTCTGCCTTGGCGAGATCGTTCGTGTAAAGTGCGACGTAGCCGACGAGGTACGGGAAAAATCGCTCCTGCTGCTCCGCCATCGTCGGGTCGCTGTCGAGCGCCTGCCGCGCCGCCGCGATCTGTCGCGTCGCTTCGGCGACATTCCCGCGCCGCGCCGCGATGCGGCCGAGTGCGTGCGCCAGCCGATAGTCCCAGAGGCTCGTCGGATGCGTCTTGGGCTCCGGCTCTTTCAGCCCGAGTGCGGTGCCCTTGCGGTACCACGCTTCAGCCGTGTCGAGCTCGCCGGCGTCGATGCACACGCGCGCGCCCTCGTTCGCCATCTCGCCTTCCTGATAGAACGCGTTCTGCGGCTCGGCCGCTTCGCGCGTGACCCAGTAGTCGATGACGCGCTGCTCGTACGTGATGGTATTGGCACAGTCGCCCTCGAACGCGTACGACATGGCCATCGCCCGCTCGGCCGCCGCGCGCGCAGATGGGTCACGCGCCTCGTCGATCTGGCGCTGGAAGACACGCCGCGCCTCGGCGCCTTCGCCAATCGTATCGAGCAGGTTCGCCGCGGCCGTCGACGTCGGCTGGCGCGCGAGCTCACGCCGAATGGCCTGCAGCGCCTCCGGTTTGTTGCGCGCGCGAACGAACGCCGCGGCCTCGCGCAAGTCGTCCGACTGCGGGCCGCCGCGCCCGCGCTGTGCCTCGAGATCGGGCGCCGACATAGCCGTGAACACTGCCGTCAGCAGCACGGCGGCGCGGCGAGCGGTTCGGGACGGAAGTCGTCGAGTCATGCCCGGATTGTGGCATGCCGCGAGGCGAAGGCACCACGAAGGGCGTCGGCCGGCGTCCGCGGCCAGTAGCGTCCGGTCACGGTCCTTGTTAGGCTGCCAGCAGCCGTATGTTGTCCCCCATCATCGGCATCGAGCTCGGTTGTCGTGTCCTCGGCTGCCCTCACACGTGGTGCGCGACCGCGTCGCGGAGGGCCGTCCCATGATGCGACGCGTCCTCGTCACTGGCGGCACGGGATTCATCGGCCGGCGCCTGGTCTCGCACCTGTGCGGCCTGCACCTCTCGGTGCTCTGTCTCGCCGGACCGGCCGGCACCGACGACGCGGCCGTGCTCGCCGAGCAACAGCGGCGCGGGGCGCAGATCATCCGCGTCGACCTCGACGCCGCGCCCATCACGACCGAGACGCCGCCCGCGCACGTCGACACCATCTTCCATCTCGCCGCCAACACCGACACCGACGCGACGGACGCCGCCGTGCGCGTGAACGATCTCGGGACGGCTCGGCTCCTCGACTGGCTCGGAGAAAGCGCGCGCGGCAGCCGTCTCATGTTCACGAGTACGGTCGCCGTGAGCGACCCGCTCGGCGTGCGCGCGCGGCCAGCCGACGAAGCGGAAGTCTGTCATCCGCGAACGGCGTACGGGCGCACGAAGATCGATGCCGAACGCTTGATCCGCGATCGCGCGGCGGCCGCGGGCTACACGTCCACGATCCTGCGGCTGCCGACGGTGTACGGCGCGGGCCAGAAGCCCGGCGGCCTGTTCGATCGACTCGTCGGCGCGACGGCGCGCGGCGCCTGGCTCGCACGCGTCGACTGGCCGGGCCGCACGAGCGTGGTCTACGTCGACGACGTCGTGCGGCTGCTCGTCGATCTATCGACGATGGAGGCGGCTGCGGACCAGACCTTCTGCGTCGCGCCGGACGAGGTTTCGACCGTCGCCGACGTGGCGCGCGCCATCGGCACGGCCACGGGCCATCCGGTGTCGCCGATTCATTTCCCGGCCGCGGCTTGGCGAGCCGCACGCTGGGCGGCGAAGAGTCCGCTCGTCGCGCGACTCACGCCGGCACGCGCGCAACTCGCGCTCTGGCGGTTCGGGCTCATCGTTGGCGATGGCTTCTTCCAGAGCGGTGCGAAGCTCGAGGCCGTGTACGGCCGGCCGCTGCGGCCGCTCGCCGCCGGCCTGCGCGAGATGGTCGACGAGCTCTCCCGCCGCCGGCCGGCCGCGACCGACGCCGGCGTCGACGATCCGTTCGTCGACGTGCGCGTGCGGCCGATCTGAGATCGACGATCCGCTCACCGCGTCCGATCGCCCGCGCACGGGGCGACGTCGTCCGCGTCGCGCCGGCGCGGGTGCCCGCCGCACGTCTGACACGACCTCAGCCAGCGTCCGACGTGCGCGATCGCGATCGCCCTGCACGCCGGCCTCCGCGACACCCGCATTTCCTGTCAGACAGGTCAGAAAATTGCAGATTGCAGCGTGTTTGCGCGTGTTTTCTGTTGACGCGCTTCAGTGTGGCCGCTATAACCGCGCTGCCTCCCAGCGGTGATTCGTCACGTTCCTACACCTCAGGAGTCAGTCCATGCTACCCATCGGCACCCTGCACGACATCCTCATCAGTCTCATCAACACCGTGTTCGGCCTCGTCGACGGACTCGGCCTGCCGCTCTAGCCGCACGCCGCCCGGACGACGCATCATGCGCGTCGTCCGGGCACCTCGATCGCACCGCCATTCGCGCTCGACCGATCGAGCCGGTTCGGGGTTCCGGGTTCCCCTGGGCCTTCAGGCCCAGCGGTCACCGTCCTCCCGCCCCTGCCCTTCCCGCTACACTGTCCTTCGATATGCGCCGCTCGTCCGTCGTCATCTTCGTCGCGTTGGCCGCGGCCTTCCTTGTCGTCGCGTCGCCACGAGCGGTGTCCGCCCCGCTCGCCCTGCACGACGCGTTCAACGCGCGTCAGGCCTTCACGTACACGTCGACGGTCGCCGGGTATGGTGAGCGGTGGCCGGGGTCGCCCGGCCATCAACGCACCGAAGCGCTCATCCGCCGCGTGCTGCAGCGCGACGGCGCGACGCTGACCGCCGACCGCTTCACGGCCACGACGCCGCGCGGACCGCTGCCGGTCGACACGCTCATCGGCACGTTCAACGCCAGCGCCGATCCCGCGCAGGGCATCGTCATTCTGGCCGGCCACTACGACACGCTCTTCACCAAGGGGTTCATCGGCGCGAACGACGGTGGGTCGAGCACCGGCATGCTGCTCGCGTTCGCCGACGCGCTCGCGCACGCGCCGAAGACGCGACTGCAGGTCCGGCTCGTCTGGACGGATCTCGAGGAGGCCATCAACGCCTTCACGGGCGATGACGGCCTGTACGGCAGCCGTCACCTGGCGCAGAAGCTCGCGGCCGACGGCACGGCACGCCGCGTCCGCGCCTTCTTCCTGCTCGACATGATCGGCGACGCGGATCTTGGCGTCGCGCGCGAAACCGCGTCGACGCGCTGGCTGCAGGACTTCATCACCAAGGCCGCGGGCGATCTCGGCTACGGGCGCTTCTTCTTTCAGTACGGCGTCGGCATCATCGACGACCACGTCCCGTTTCTCCGCGCCGGCATCCCGGCCGTCGACGTCGTCGATGCGCGGTACGGCGCGATGGGGCCGGGCCTGGACGGCATGGGCGCGTGGCACCACAGCACGGCCGACACGATGGACAAAGTGTCCGCGCGTAGTCTCGAGATCGTCGGCCGCACGATGCTACGGACCGTGGAACTCCTCGACGCGAAGGAATGAGTGAAAAAAAACGCGGATGAGCCGAGCGGCCCATCCGCGTCAGGTCCGAAGTGCCGGTCCTGCGACCCAGCTAGAACGAGAACCGGATCTGCGCCTGCAGCGTCCGCGGCCCCTGGTAGCCGGTGGCCAGGCCGAAACCGTTGTTGCGCGGCGTCGACCGGTTCGGGTTGACGCTGCCGTCCGCGTTGAAGACGGCGTTGGTCGGCGTGTCCGGACTCGTCGGATTGTTCAACTGCATCGTCGCCTGACGGCCGGTGATGATGGCCTGGTTCGGCGCGTTGAACATGTCGAGGCGAAGCTGCACGTTCCGGCCGCCACCGAGCGGGATGTTCCGCGCGATGGTCAGGTCGAGCTGCTGGAAGAAGCAGCCGCGCAGGTAGTTGCTGCCCGACTCGAGTCCGACGCTGCCGGGCACCGGACCAACGAATGCCGCCGTGTTGAACTGCTGCAGCCGATCGCTGCTGCAGCCGCTCCCGGGATCGCCGACGATGCTCACGCGGCCGCCGAAGTCGGGCGAGCCGGTGATGTTCACGCTGGCGCCATTGCTCGTGTACGAGTAGCCGATGCTGTAGGCGCTGCCGCTCGATCCGGCCCAGACACCCGAAAGCTGCCAGTCGTTCACGATCGCGGCGAGCACGTGCGTGGCCGCGCCGTCCGAGGCGAGATCCGGCAGATCCCAGATGAAGTTCGCCCGCATGACGTGCGTCTGTGGCTGGTTGTCACCGAATAGATCTTGCGCTTGATCCTGATCGGCGCGCACGACGAACGATCCATCCGCGGCGTGATCGAGCCGCGGACCGACCTTCTGATGGTCGTAGAAGCTGATCGTGTCGTTGAACCCGAACGCCAGCCCGTGCGTGAAGCGGCGCTGGAACGAGACCTGGAGGGAGTGATATGTCCGCCAGCCGATGTCCTCCTGTTCCGTGATGCCGCCGTATCCGTAGATGGCGCGCATTGCGTCGCTCGGCAGCGCCGTCGCTCCGAGTACGGGATTCGACCCCAGCGTCGGGTCCTGGTTCTCCGCCAGATAGGCGCTCCCGAGATCCACGGTGTTGATGTTCACGCCGAGGAACTGGTGCCAGCTGTGCTGGCCGACGTACGAAATGTCGAGCGACGTCTGGAACGGCAGCACCATCTGGATGCCGCCATTCCACTGCGCGGACGTCGGCCAGTGGATGTGCTCGCCGACCGACGACAAGCCCGGCGCGCCCTCGGTCGTGAAGCCCGACCCCGCCTGGCCGAGCGTCTGCAGTTGCGAGTAGCGCACCGTGACGTTCGCGGACGTCGGCGGATTGTTGACGCCGCGCGAGAACGTCGTGCTGCTCGGCCGATCGTAGAAGATGCCGATGCCGCCGCGCAGGACGTACCGCTGATCGCCCGACAGATCGTACGCCGTCCCGAAACGCGGGCCGACGACGAGGCTCGGCGCGAAGTAGGTGGCCTTCGGCAGCCCCGCCTGTCCTGGCAGGAACAGGCCGTTCAACGGATCGCCCGTGTTCGGCACGAGCGTGCCGATCGCCGCCGTCGATCCCGGCCCGAGCAGTTCACCCGTGAGCGGATTCATCGCCTGCCGGTTCGCGCCCGAGCAGGCCGTCGCGCCGTTGGCGCAGCCGGCCGCATACAACGCCGGCGCCGCCGACCGATCGTAGTGCTCGGGCAGGAAGTTCGAGAGCTGGCCGAGCTCATCGTACTGCGGCGCCTGGTGAACGAACCGCAGACCGTAATCGAGCGTCCACCGGTCGCGCACCTTCCAGTTGTCCTGGACGTACCACTCGGTGTTCTGGTAGATCGAGCTCGTCTCGGCGTACGTCGTGGCCTGATTGAACGTCTGGAACGTACCGACGGCCGCAGTGGCGAAGCCGAAGCCCGTGTCGAACGGGTTGTTCGAGTCCTGCGAGAAGTTGGTGCTGCCGAAGGC
>CALFMR010000172.1 GCA_937880585.1 uncultured Acidobacteriota bacterium | reverse complement strand
ACACAGGGCCGTCCGGCGCGCGAGCCGTCGACTCATGACCTTCCACTGCTCTCGCAGGAAGGCGATTTCGGTCTCACGGAAGAAGCCAGTCGCCGCAAGGACGCCGACATACACGGCCACGGTCAGCGTGCCGCGGGTGAGGAACCCGACGAATGGAGGCCATGCCGGAACCAGCCACAGGCCGGCGGCGCACGCCGTCGCCCCGGCTGCGGCCACGCGCACGAGGCGGCCTACTTCGTACCGCATTGGATAGAAATGTTGGGAACATGCGAACGCCACGGCCGCCTGGGTGACGAACGACAGGAGCAGCGCCACGGCGGCCCCAAGCGCGCCGAGGTGGGGCATCAGCGCGAAGCCGGAACCGAGGCCGACGACGGCCGCGGCAAACGTCGACAGCGGGTAGTACTCCGTGTGTCCCGAGAGATTGAGACCAATCGACGTGAGGAGATAGACGCCCTGGAAGGCGAGCGCCAGCGCGACGACGGGCACGATGGGGACGGCCCGGACGTATTCGGCGTTCAACATCACGAGGACGATGTCGTGAGCGACGGCGGCGGTGCCGGCGACGAGCAGCACGAGCACGGCGGCGCCGTAGGTCGTCATCTTCGCGAGCACCGCCTTCGCGTCCGGCCGTCGGGCCGTGGCGTAGTAGAACGGCGCCCACGCCGTCTCGAACGAGGACAGGAAGAACTTGACGCCCGTGCCGAGCGTGGACGCGTTTTGATACACGCCGAGCTCCGCGAGCGGAACGTACCGCGTGAGCAGCAGCCGGTTGCCGTAGTCGAACGCCTGCTGCGCGAGGCCGTGCGGTAGGCGAGGTAACCCGAACCGGAGCGCCTGGCGCAGTTCGCTCACCGAGAACAGCGGGCGCACGAGCGGGCGGAACCAGCGCCAGAGAAGCAGGAGGATGACGACCGTGACGATGAGGTCGGCGAGATAGAGGCCGGTCACGCCGAGTCCCGCGGCCATGACGAACACGAGCCGAAGAATCGTCGTGCCCGCCGATCGCGTGAACGTCAGCGCGCTGTACGGCCGGGCCTGCTGCTTCAGGCGCATCACGTGGAAGGGCACGAACGTGAAGGCGACCAGGAACGTGTTGACGAGCATCAACCGCAGCGCCGGGAGATATCGGAGGTCGGCGAACAGATGCGCGGTGATCGGACGAGCGAACGACAGGGCGGCAAACAGCAGGGCGCCGTCGAGCCCCAGCATGAACAGCAGAATCGTGCTGGCCAACTGCTGCTGCGGACGGCCCTCGTCACGATCGAGGAAATAGCGCATGAAGGCGCCGTCCAATCCCCAGCGATTGATGATCTTCGCGAACGTCTCGATCGAGATCAGAATCAGCAGCGCGCCGTAGTCGTCGCGCGTGAGGAACCGGATGTAGGCCGGCAGCAGCAGGAAGTTGACGACCGAGATCGCCGCGTCGCCTGCGCCGTAGATGGCGACGCCTGCCGACAGTTGTCGAACGTGATCGCGCACGGCGGCTCAGGCGCGGCGAAACCGCATGACGTTCAGAAAGCACCACCCCGGGATCGGCAGCAGTCGCGTCAGCCAGCGGTGCAGGCCGATTAGCCGAGCCGGATGACGGCGGATCGCACGCGTGATGATCGGGACGGTCGGGAAAATCCCACGTCGCTCGACGAGTTCGAACCCGGCCCGACGTGCGAGGTCGAGATATTCACCGATCGGCCGATCGCCGGGATGCTTGGCGAGATTCGCCGTGCGAATGAGCCGGCCCATCAGCAGAAAGTGCACGCGCGACTGCAAGTGCGCCAGGTTCGGGACGGTGACGTACAGCTCACCGCCCGGCGTCAAGACGCGGTGCAATTCGGACAGGGCGCGCGGCTGGTCGTCGAAGCTCAGATGCTCGAGAACATCCAGACACAACGCGCGCTGGAACGACGCGTCCGGGAACGGCAGCGCGGTCAGCGATCCCCGGCGGACGCGTTCGCCTTCGTAGTTCGGATCGATGCCCTCGATGGCCAGCCGGTCGCGAAACTCGTCCACGAGCACGCCTTCGCCGCATCCGGCGTCGAGCACACGCGTGCCCGCTCCCAGCGCCGAGAGATAGCGGCGCACGCCAGCCATCTTGGCGACATACGTGGGAGCGAACTCCCAATCAGCGGCCAGATCACGGTGGTAGTCGCCGCGAACGGCGTACTCGCCCGTCCGTGAGACGGGTGAGGGCAACGACATGCGCGAATTGTACGCTACGGCGTTCCGCGCCCGGACGCGGGTGGGGTCGGCGTCACCGGGATGATCGGCACGGGCTGGATGCCAGACGGCAAGCCCGGCAGATTTTGTGGCACACCGGAGGCCGGCTGCTGCTGCGCCGGCTGCGTCTCGGGCGGGGGCGGGCCATTGGGAGCGCGCGCGGGCGGCGGCGGCGCTGCCGGCACGACCGGCGGAATCTCGTCGTCTGGTGAGCCGGGTGATGGCGGCATGACGGCGGCCGGCGCGTAGGCCGGTGGCGTGTAGCTGTCGAACGATCCGCCCGTCGTCGGCGAGCTCGTGGCGAGGACGTAGATCGTCTCGTAATTCGAGACGCTCGTGCTGCCCGCGCGCTTCGGCGTGAACACGTATCCGGCCGCACCGCGCAGGAGCGACTCGAGCACGCGCGATTGCGACTGATGGTCGAAGGCCACGGGCACGGGGAGCGGCGTCGTGAGCTTGTCGGCGTTGACGATGAAGCAGCCGCACTGGCGCGCCCACTCGCGGAGGATGTCGCTCGGCGAAACGTGCGCGGCGTGCAGCGTGACCGTGCCGTCGGCCGCGAACGACAACTGCAGCTCACGCGCGCCGGCCGACTGAGCCGCGGCTGTGCCGAGACCAACGCCGAGCGTCGTCAGGACCGCG
>CALFMR010000171.1 GCA_937880585.1 uncultured Acidobacteriota bacterium | reverse complement strand
GTGGCGGGCAATCCCGGTCAACGCGTCAACATGGCACGGAGTCGTTCCTCAATGAGGTCGCGTCGCGCCTGACTGGCCGCGTCCGGCAGCAGATAGCCCGCCAGGGCCTCGACGAAGTCTCGATTGCCGAGCAGCACCCGCACCTCTGCCTCGAGGTAGTCGCGGACGTGGACCGGCGCGGAGGTGACCTCGATTCCGAGTTCGGGACGCCCGTCGACGACCGCGATGATGTCCTCAAGATCGTGGCTCGCGAAGACATCATCGCCGCCGCGGCCGTGGAACGCTTCCAGCTTGGTCGCAATGAACATCGCTGGTATGACAACACGCACGGCGTGTCCTGCGATATTAAACGTCTGAGCTGTCTCGATGGCGGTCGGGTACCAGCGGTTGCTGAAGCCCAGGATGTGCTCGTCCACCGGCATGACGTCCACAATGAACGCGCCACGGCGCCACCGACAGAGCGGCGCGCCTGGCGTGGTGTCTTCGGCGAGCCCAAGCGTCCGCAGCCGTTCCGCGAGTGCCGCGTACTTCGCGTAAGAGGCGACGTCGACGATCGCATCGACATCCTTCGTCGCACGGATACCGACCGTTGCCGGATCGGTGATGAACAAGCCGGTCGTGCACGCTCCGACGAAGACGAGTTCGTCCAGCACCGGAGCGAGCAGCTGCACGACGGACTCGAACAGTTGGCGGTTGGGATCAATCACGGAGGAGTCTCCGGAGGCGCGCGCTGAGCTCCTTTTCCGCCAGTTTGCGCTCGCGCACCCGCCCGTCTCTCATGGCGTCGGTGAGCGCCAGGAGTTCGTAGAGTGCGGGGTCTTTTCGCGCGGCCACCGGCGCGGCCTTGTGCAGGGGCTCGAACGTGACACCGCGCACATCACCCTTCGCATCCGGCCAGACCGGCGGGAGATCGCCCTCCGCGATCAGCGTCTTCAGCGGAGGCGCGGCATGCGCCGTCGCCATGCCGCGAGTGGCTTCACCCCGCTGTGCCGGAAAGGCGTACTTGAGACCGTGGATCAGAAACTCCTCGGTAGCGTGCAAGAGCGGTCGGCTCGTCTGCGCGTCGATCAGGCGGGATCGTTCGAGACGTTTGAGCGAAGCGTGGACCTGGGACGGGCTCAGCATCAGATCGCCAGCGACCTGCGCAATCGGTGGACGCCCACCTCTGTAGGTCGCCAGCTTGAAGAGCACGACCACATCCTGGGGGAGAAGCCCTTGAGGCATTCCGTATTCTAGAATCTAGAATATGAAATGGCAAGGCCCACTCCCTGCTCGGAAGCCGCGGGCTTCAGCTTGCTGGGCGCCGTCTGCTTGAAGTCGATGACCAACCGGCCGACCTGGATCGAGCGGCGCCGCGCATCGGTGTGCACGACAATGCGCGCGGGGACCGCGGTGGTGAGGCCGAGGTCATTGGCGGCCGTTAGGCCGTCCACCAGCATGCGCGTCTGGTCCCGTCGAGACACCGCGTCCAGTACCGCCGGTAGTCGGGTGCGCTGGGCTGCCTGGTGAGGGCGTTCGTGCGGGGCACGTCGTACAACCCCCGATCGATCCGGCGCAGTTGGCCGCCGCCGGCTAAACGCTGCAGGGACTTGTCGACGGCGTCGCGCGAGCCCAGGTCGAGGAAGTCGACCGGCGTCCAGACTTGGGCAGGAGCGCCGTCGCCGATGCGGTCGAGGATCTGCTGCCTGAGGTCCATGTCCGATATATGTATACAAATTTCGGACGGCTCGTCGAGTCCGGCGACTTGGGAGCGTTGGCCAACTGCCTTGAGGAAGAAGGAGCTTGGCGCCATGAACCCTCACACGGCCAGGATCAGCCAGTTGCGGATTCCGTCCCAAACTCCCAGCCACTTGCGTCTCCTTCGTCCGTTCTTCGGATGTCTTCGGCTCGATCGGTGCTTCCACAGCCGGATCACTGCGATCGAAGTCGTCTGGGCGCAGGCGCTGGCCGATCGCTCGATCGCCGGCGAGATCGAGTGGTCGTCGTGCGAGACGCCGAGGAAGGTGCGTGATGGCAATCGGATTCGGCCTGTATCCGGGAAGCGCGTGTGGAGACGACGCGGGCCATATCGTCAGCGGCCGACCGGATGATCGGTCGCAGATCCTTCGTGCGCTCGACGCGCTCGAGGCGGACGCGAGGTCGCCGCTGCTCGTGCGGGCCTACACGAAGTTCAGCGACGAGCGAGGACCCGACGCGACCGACATCCTGACGCCTCCCGATGCGTTGGATCTCGCCGTCGGCGGCCGTACGCTGGACCTCGTCGCGCAGTACCAGTCGCGCGCGGCCGACGTCGACGGCTACGCGCTCTTTGTGCGGCAGCTCGTGCGTCGGTACGGCGCGATCACGGCGACGCTGCAGATCACCGAAGAACCGAACGCGCGGGGCAATGCCGTGCTCGACGGGGACTATCCCGAGATCCTGCGCGCGATCGTGGCCGGCGTCGCGGCCGCGACCGACCAGGCACGCGCCAGTGGTTTCGGACACATTCAGGTCGGCGTCAACACGACGCCGCTCTTCGGGCCGTCGCGCACGTTCTACGACGAGCTCGTCGCGCTGGGAGGCGGTCGGGTCGCCGAAGACCTGGCCTATGTCGGACTGGACATGTTTCCGGACGTCTTCCGTCCCGTGCCCGGCGGCGACATCCGAGCGGCCGTGCGAGGACTGCTGGCCTACCATCGACACGAGGTGCTCGCTCCCGCGGGACTCGGCCTCCTGCCGATCCGGATCACCGAACACGGCTGGCCGACGGGCGACGGCCGATCGCCCGCGCGCCAGGCCGAGGTCCTGCGCGACGTGATCGAGGCGGTCGCGTCGGCGCACGAGGAGCTGAACGTCGCGGCCTACGAGCTGTTCTCACTCCGCGACGCGGATAGCCACGGTCGCGGGCTGTACCATCATTTCGGCATCATGACCGACACGTACCGTCCGAAACCGGCATTCGAGGTGTTCCAGCGGCTGATCGCGGACCATTCGTGAGACGCGCGCGCGACGTTCGCGCGGTGGCCACCCGCAAATCTCGCCGGGTCGAGCCTGCCCGCGCTACGGCGCCGGCGTGAGGCCATGACGACGCATGACCTCGGCCATCTTGACGTGATCCGGAGGTCCGCCTGCGGCCGTGTTGATCACCGCGGCGGCCTCACGGAAAAACTCTGGGCCGATCGCGGCCGGCGAGATCACACAGAGCGCCTTGACGTCCCGGTCGCCGCCGTTGTCGAACCGGTGAACGGCGCCGCGGGGAATGCAGAGGGCCTGCCCGGGCCCGACGTCGATCCGTTTGCCATCCACGGTCCAGGTCAGCACGCCTTCGAGGCCGTAGGCCGTCTCCTCGTAATGATTATGGCTGTGCGCCGGCGCCGCCAGGCGCTGCGCGGCCGGGACGGTGAGCTCGAAGATTGCGACGCTGCCGCTCGCCTGGTCACCCGCGATCAGGAATCGAATGGCCAGCGGGCCGAGGCGGATGATTTCGTCGGCGGGGTTGACGTGGACGTCGGTCGCCTGAGGGGTCATCGTGGATCTCCAAAGGTAAATCGCATTTACCAGTGTAGACTGTAAAGGCGATTTACGACCATGTCAAGCCCGCCATCGCCGCGCCCCGCGCCGGTCGCCACGAACGAGATGCTGATTGGGGCCCTGCTCCGCGTGCCGGCCCAGGCCATCCACCGCCGGATCATCCGCGAGCTGAACGCCGCGGGGTTCGAGGAGCTCCGCGTGCCGCACATGGCGGTGCTCCAGTTTCCCAGCCCGGACGGCGTCCGTCCCGGCTTGCTCGCCGAGCGCGCCGGCATGAGCAAGCAGGCCATGAATCAGCTGCTCCGCAGCCTCGAAGGCCTCGGATATCTCGCCCGGTCGGATTCCCCCGATGAAGGCCGCGCGCGCATCGTCCGCCTGACCAAACGCGGACGCGCCGCCTACGCGAAAATCCACGAGATCCTCCGGAACATCGAACGCGAGTGGAGCGCCGAACTGGGTCCCAAGAACTTCACCCAGTTCAAGGGACTGTTGCTCAAAGTCTGGGAGAGCCCGCTGGTGAAGTAGCCGCGGGTGACGTCGCGCGCCAGACTCCAGCTTGCGCGCCGTCATTTGATGTGTTAAATACTGAACCACATGGTTCAGCATGTGAGCGCCCGCCTCGACGCCTCGTTCGCCGCCCTTTCGGACGTCACCCGGCGCGGCGTGCTGGAGCAGCTCGGACGAGCGGACGCCTCCATCACGGACCTCGCCGGCAAGTTCCACATGACCCTCACGGGCATGAAGAAGCACGTCCGCGTGCTGGAGCAGGCCGGGCTCGTCACCACGAAGAAAGTCGGTCGCGTACGGAGATGCACGCTCGGCACGCGCCGGCTCGAGGAAGTGACGGCCTGGATCGAGAAGTACCGCCAGCTCTGGGAGTCACGCTTCGACGCGTTGGACCAGGTGGTCGAGACACTGAAACAGAGGGAGAGAGGCAATGGACGCTGAGAGAGAGAGTCCCGCGAAGAACCGCACGACCGTAGAACGGCCATCCGATCGCGAGCTCGTCGTCACGCGAACCTTCAACGGCCCGGCGCGCCTCGTGTTCGAGGCGTGGACCACGCCCGAGCTGCTCCAGCAGTGGTGGGCACCGAAGTCATTCGGGGTGTCCTTCATGTCCTGCGAGGTCGACGTCCGCACGGGGGGGACGTACCGTTTCGTGTTCGCCCACCCATCGTCGAATCAGCCCATGGAATTCTTCGGTCGGTATATCGAAGTGACGCCGCCCTCGCGCCTCGTCTGGACGAACGACGAAGGTGGCGAGGGTGGCGCCCTCACGACGGTGACCTTCGAAGACCGAGGTGCCGAAACCCTGGTCGTCATGCGCGATCGCTATCCTTCGAAGGAAGCGCTCGATGACGCCATCGCATCGGGGAGCACGAGTGGGTTCAGCGAGACGTTCGAGCAACTGGATGACCTTCTCGCCGCCCTCGTGTCACGTGGATAGATCGGCCGACCGATGATCAACGCCCTGCGACCGATTCCACCGCGCGGGCGTTCGTGACAACGGCGTGAGGCGCGTCGGCGGTCCAGGACCTTGCAGCAGCGCAACGTCAAGGCCGCGGGCGCCCGACAGAATAGACGCCGAAGAAGGGCCCCTCATGATGCTGCACTCGTCAGTGGCACTCGGCGTCGTTGCGTTCGTCGCGGGAGGACTCTTGCTGGCGCGGTCTCGGATGCGCCGCCGGACCGCCGCGTCCGACGCGCGGAGGGCGCAGCGCGAGGCGGCGGATGAGGAGTGGGTGATCCGCCCGGTCGAAAACGCACCGGTCACGCTGGCGTCTTTCTACGCCGTCGATCACGACGAGATCGACCGGCTGCTCGAAGACTTTCGTACCGCGAAAGCCGGAGACGGGCCGGTCGCGCTCGCCATGTACCGCGAGTTCACGTCGCGACTCGAGCGCCACATCGGGTGGGAGGAGGACATCCTCTTTCCGTTGTTCGAACGGCTCTCCGGGCTGCGCGACAACGGGCCGACGGTCGTGATGCGCAGCGAGCATCGGACGATCAAGACGCTTCTCGATTCGATCGACACGACGCTGCAGAAAGGTGACGTGAGCATTGACGCCGACGAGTCCGCGCTGCTCGCGGCCCTGGCCGCTCACAACATGAAAGAGGAGAACATCCTCTATCCATTGATCGACCGGCAGGTCTCAGCCGACGACCGGGAGGCCGTCTTCGCCCGGATGCGCGCGGAGACCGCGTGACGCCGTTTCACGAGCCGACGCGCCCGGGCGTCGTCAGACGTCAGCATCCTGGGGCGGTCGAGGAATGCGGCCGCTGCACGTAGCGCCCCGGCCCCGGCCGTCGCCGTAGAGAAGGCCCGGGGCGCGGGGACGGCCGCGG
>CALFMR010000170.1 GCA_937880585.1 uncultured Acidobacteriota bacterium | reverse complement strand
GACTGGAAGCAGTACGACCTGACGATCGCGACCGGCGACACGCCGACGACCGCCGAGTCGCGCTACGCGCTGACCGTCGATCGGCCGGGTACGGTGTGGCTCAGCCTCGTGTCGCTCTTCCCGCCGACGTTCAACGACCAGGCGAACGGCTTCCGCCCCGACCTGATGCAGATGCTCGTCGACATGCAGCCGAAGTTCCTGCGCTTCCCGGGCGGCAACTACCTCGAAGGCGACCGGATCGTGGATCGCTTCGACTGGAAGAAGACGATCGGCCCGCTGTCGGAGCGGCCGGGGCACATGGCGCCGTGGACGTACCGGTCGTCGGACGGGCTCGGCCTCTACGAGTTCCTCATGTGGTGCGAGGACATGCACGCCGAGCCGGTGCTGGCCGTCTACGCCGGCTACTCGCTCAAGGGCGAGCACGTCACGCCCGGCCCCGACCTCGAGCCCTACATCCAGGACGCGCTCGACGAGATCGAATACGTCACGGGTCCGGCAACTTCCACCTGGGGCGCCCTGCGCGCCAAGGCGGGGCACCCCGAGCCGTTCCACCTGACCTACGTCGAGGTCGGCAACGAGGACTTCTTCGACCGTTCCGGTTCGTACGATCAGCGCTTCGCGCAGTTCAACGCGGCCATCAAGGCGCGCTACCCGAACCTGCAGGTCATCTCGACCGTGGGCTTCGAGCAGCCGGAAGCCCGCCGCGTCCACAGCGTGAAGCCCGACGTCCTCGACGAGCACTACTACCGTCCGGTCGACACGTTCCTGAAGATGGCGCGCGGCCAGTACGAGACGTACGACCGGCAGGGACCGAAGATCTTCGTCGGCGAATGGGGCGCGTACGAGACGCCGTTCGAGCCGTGGAACCCGCGCTCGCGCGGCGAGGCCCCGACGCCGAACATGCGCGCGGCGCTCGGCGACGCGGCGTGGATGACCCAGATGGAGAAGAACGCCGACATCGTGGTGATGAACTGCTATGCGCCGCTGCTCGTCAACGTGAACCCGGGCGCCCGACAGTGGCGGCCGAACCTCATCGGCTACGACACGCTCGGCGTGTACGGGTCGCCGAGCTACTACGCGATCAAGCTCTTCAGCACGCACCTCGGCGACGAGATCCTCAAGGCGACGCCGACCGACACGGACGTCTTCGTGTCGGTGACGCGCGACCGCGCGTCCGGGACGATCTACGTGAAACTCGTCAACGCGGCCGAGACGGCGGCGCCGGTCACGCTCGACCTGAAGGGCGCCGGCGCGCTGGCGCCGACGGGCGAGGCGCTGACGCTCGGCGGCGATCCGCAGGGCACCAACTCCATCACCGCGCCCACGGCCGTGGTGCCCGTCCCCTCGACGGTCACCGGCGTGGGACCGACCTTCACCTACGACGTGCCGGCCTCGAGCGTCGTCGTGCTGACCCTGAAGCGCGGATAGTCGCGGCAGGACCTGCGGCCGGGCCGCGTGCGCCGTGCGGCGCACCGCGGCCCGGCCCGCGACGTTGATAACATCGGCACGCCACTATGTGGGAGGAACGCTGGCATCCGCTGCGTGAAGAGTGGGTCATCGTGGCCGCGCACCGGCAGTCGCGGCCCTGGTCGGGCGCCGAACAGCCGCCGCCGTCCGCCGCGCCGCCCGCCTTCGATCCCGGCTGCTATCTCTGCCCCGGCAACGCCCGCGTGAGCGGCGTCGTCAACCCGCGCTATACCGGCACGTTCGTCTTCGACAACGATCACCCGTGCGTCGGCGACGCCGCGCCGCGCGACCTCGCCGCGCCAGCCGGCATCTACCGCAACCGGCCGGCCACGGGCGTGGCCCGCGTCGTCTGCTACAGCCCGCGGCACGACATCACCCTCGCCGAGCTCGACGTCGACGGCGTCGACGCGCTCCTCGCCACCTGGCAGGACCAGATGCGCGAGCTCGCGCGTCACCCGGATGTCCGCTTCGTTCTCGTCTTCGAGAACAAGGGCGAGGCCGTCGGCGTCAGCAATCCGCACCCGCACTGCCAGATCTACGCGACGAACTTCACGTTCAAGTACATCGCGACGGAACTCGCCGCCGGCCGCCGGCACCTCGACGAGACCGGCCGCGCGCTGTTCGGCGACGTCATCGCCGCCGAGCGCCAGGACGGCCGGAGGATCGTCGCTGAGCACGGCAGCGCCCTCGCGTTCGTGCCGTACTTCGCGCGCTACGCCTACGAGACCTACGTCGCGCCCGTGCGCAGCGTCGGCTCGATTGCCGATCTCGACGACACCGAGCGGCGCGATCTCGCCACCGTGCTCCGCGACGTCGTCATCCGGTTCGACAACCTGTGGCGGATGCCGTTCCCGTACGTCATGGCGCTGCACCAGGCGCCGGTGCGCGAGGACGCGCGCGGCTTCCACTTCCACATCGAGTTCCACCCGCCGCTGCGGCGGCCGAACCTGCTCAAGTACCTGGCCGGCCCGGAAATCGGCGGCGGCAACTTCCTGAGCGACACGTCGCCCGAAGAGAAAGCCGCCGAGCTCGTCGCGGCCGGCGGCCCGCACTACCGCTCGGTGCCCGAGCCCGCGGCGCGATGACGACGCCGGGCCATCCGCTCCTGGCGCCGATCCAGGCGATCCACCGAAGCATCCGCCAGCGCGTCGTCGAGGCCAGCGAACGGGCGGTCGCGGGCGCCTTGTCGGACGTCGCGCGCGACACCGAAGGCGACACCATCTACGCCATCGACGCCATCGCCGAGCACGCGCTCGCCGACGAGATCGAGCGGACGATCGCCACGCCGGACGCGCCCGTCGTGCTCATCGCCGAAGGCCTCGAAGGCGGCGAGATCGTCCTTCCAGCCGGCGCGGACCGGCGCCGCGCGCGCTGGGTGCTCATCGTCGATCCCATCGACGGGACGCGCGGCGTGATGTACCAGAAGCGGCCGGCCTGGATTCTCACCGGCGTGGCCGCCGGACCGGGCCCGCACACGCTGGCCGACATCGAACTGGCGGTCCAGACCGAGATCCCGCTCGTCAAGCAGCACCTCTCCGACGACCTCTGGGCGGTGCGCGGCCAGGGCGCCGCGGCGTGCCGCACGAACCGGCTGACCGGCGAACGCGCGCCGATCGCGCTCCGGCCGTCGTCGGCGACGACGGTCGCGCACGGCTTCGCGACGATCGCGCGCTTCTTCCCCGGCAACCGCGCGGAGCTCGCCGCGATCGACGACGAACTGGCCGCGGCCGTGCTCGGCCCGCCGCAGCCCGGCAAGGCGCAGTGGTTCGAGGACCAGTACATCTCGAGCGGCGGGCAGCTCTACGAGCTCGTGGCGGGACACGACCGCGTCGTGGCGGATCTGCGAGCGCTCGTCGAGCGGCACCGGCCCGGCGGCCCGGCCCTGTGCTGCCATCCCTACGACCTGTGCACGGAGCTCATCGCGCGCGAACTCGGCGTCCTCGTCACCGACGAGCACGGCCGGCCGCTCAGCGCGCCGCTGGACGTCACGAGCGACGTGAGCTGGATCGGGTACGCGAATGGGGCGCTCCGGGAGCTCATCGAACCGCCGCTCACCGCCGCGCTCCGTCGACGGGGCCTCGTCGCATGACCGTTCGTCCGATCGGCCCGGTCCCGGCGGACGCACCCGATCTCGAGCGCTTCGCGGTCGACGTGGCCGCGCGGGTGAACGCCGGCGCCTGGCCACTGCAGCCGGACGGCGAGACCGGCCCCGTGTGGGTCGCGCGCGCGCCGGGACGGCTCGACGTGATGGGCGGCATCGCCGACTACTCCGGCTCGCTGGTCCTGCAATGGCCCATTCGCGAAGCCACGCGCGTCGCGGTGCGGCCGTGGGCGAAGCCGGCGATTGCCATCGTCTCGATGCGGGACGGCGAAGCGGAGCGGCGGGCTGAGGTGCCGCTCGACCTCGTGGCCGATCCGAGTCGCCCGTACGACGAGTCGCGCGCCTGGTTCGCCGCCGATCCGTCGCGCCGCTGGGCGGCCTACGTCGCCGGCGTCTTCCACGTGCTGGCTCGCGAGCGCGGCGTCCGCTTCAAAACGGGTGCGGCCGTGCTGGTCGAGTCGGACGTGCCCGAAGGCAAGGGCGTCAGCTCGTCAGCCGCCATCGAGTCGGCGACGATGGAAGCCGTCACGCACGCGTGGCCGGTGTCGATCGATCCGCGCGATCGCGCGGTCCTCTGCCAGCAGGTCGAGAACCTCGTCGTCGGCGCGCCGTGCGGCGTCATGGACCAGATGACGTCGACGTGCGGCGAGGCCGGCCGCCTCATGGCGCTCCTCTGCCAGCCGGCGGAACTCCAGGCGAGCGTCGCGCTGCCGGACGGCCTGGCGCTCTGGGGTGTCGACTCGGGCATCCGCCACGCCGTCACGGGGGCGGACTACGGTGCCGTGCGGGTCGGCGCGTTCATGGGGTACCGCATCCTGGCCGAGCTCGCCGGCCTCGGCGTCGCGCCGGGCGAGCGCGAGGGGCACGTGCGGATCGACGATCCCCGGTGGCACGGCTACCTCGCGAACGTCGGCGTCGAGGCGTTCCAATCCTTCGAACCGTCGATCCCCGAGGCCACGGACGGCGGCGCGTTCCTCGCGCGCTACGGCGGCACGACCGATCTCGTGACGCGCGTCGATCCATCGCGCCGCTACGCGGTGCGGATCCCCGCCGCGCATCCGGTGTACGAACACGCGCGGGTGACCGCGTGGGCGGACGCGCTCCGGCGCGACCCGGACACGGCGGACCCGGTCCGCCTCGGCGCGCTGATGTACGAGTCGCACGCCAGCTACTCGGCGTGCGGCCTCGGCTCGGACGGGACGGATCGCCTGGTCGCGCTCGCGCGCGAGGCCGGCAAGGCCCGCGGCATCCTCGGCGCCAAGATCACCGGCGGCGGCAGCGGCGGCACGGTCGCCATCCTCGGCGCGGCGGGCGCGGGCGAGGTCGTCCGCGGCATCGCGGCGCGCTATGCGGCCGAGACCGGCCGCGACGCGTACATCTTCGACGGCAGCTCTCCCGGCGCCGC
>CALFMR010000169.1 GCA_937880585.1 uncultured Acidobacteriota bacterium | reverse complement strand
GCACGAGCCGATTGCCGCCGATCGGCTCGCAACGCTGACGTCCACGTGTACGTTCATCGCCGACCTCGCGAATGTGCCGCGGCCGGGCGACTTGCCGTACGTCGGCAATAGCGCGTTCGCGCACAAGGGCGGCATCCACGTGAGCGCGGTGCTGAAGGATCGATCCACGTACGAGCACATCGAGCCCGAGCGGGTCGGCAACCGCCAGCGCGTGCTCGTGAGCGACCTGTCGGGGCGCGCGAACATCACCTACAAGCTGCAGCAGCGCGGTCTCGCCGCGCGGCTCGACGACGCGCAGCGGCGCGGGCTGCTCGAGCGCATCAAGCAGATGGAGTACGACGGCTACGAGCTCGAGGCCGCCGAAGGCACGTTCGAGCTGCTCGTGCGCGAGGCGCTGCACCCCGGCGTTCAGTTTTTCGACGTCGAGGGTTACGAAGTCACGATGAAGTCGGCGGGCGAGGGCACGACCGAGGCCACGGCCACCGTGCGCCTGCGCGGCGACGACGGCGTTCACACCGCAACCGCGGCCGGCAACGGTCCGTTCAACGCGCTGCATCTCTGTCTGCGCAAGTGCCTGTCGGCCATCTATCCACAGACGGCCGACGTGCGGTTGACCGACTACAAGGTCCGCGTGCTCGATTCGTACAAGGGCACGGCGGCCAAGGTGCGCGTGCTCATCGAGTGGTCGGATCACAAGGCGAGCTGGTCGACGGTCGGCGTGTCGGACAACGTCATCGAGGCGAGCTGGAACGCGCTCATCGACGCCATCCGTCTCGAGCTGATGCGCGAGCGTCATCCGGTGGCGGTCGAACCGGCAGCACCCGTCGCCTGAGGCCGGACGCCGGGACGCCGCACCATGCCTCGCCGCGAGAGCGCGGGTCTCGTGATGTATCGCCGCCGCGACGGCGCGCTCGAAGTGCTGCTCGCGCATCCCGGTGGACCGTTCTGGCAGGCGCGCGACGCCGGCGCGTGGACGATTCCCAAGGGCGGCCTCGACGAGGGCGAAGCGCCGCTCGACGCTGCCATCCGCGAGTTCCACGAAGAAACCGGCTTCGATGGCTGTCCGCCGTACGTGCCGCTCGGTCAGATCACGCAGAAGAGTGGCAAGGTCGTCCACGCGTGGGCGTTCGACGGCACCTGCGATCCCGCGGCGCTCGTGAGCGTCGAGGCCACGATCGAATGGCCGCCGCGCTCGGGACGGCACATCGCGGTGCCCGAAGTCGATCGCGTCCAGTTCTTCACCATTCCCGCCGCTCGCTCCGTCATCAATCCGGCCCAGGCCGCGCTGCTCGATCGCCTCGTGACCCTCGTCGGCGGCTGACGAGTTCAGCCGAGGTGGATGCGCGGACGCCGAGATGGGTCGGGTTCGGCTTGACGAAGGACTTCGCGGCACACCGGCGCCGTGTCGCCTTCGCCGAACGCGAGGAACTTCAGCAGATAGGCGACCGGGTTGCCTTCGGTCCAGCCGAAGTATGCGTGCGGAATGCTGTAGGTGCGATCGCGCAGGTCGAGCAGCAGCGCCGCAATCGCGTTCGGCACCGCCGGGCTCGTGCAGCGCAGCACTCGGTGCGGACCGACGCTCACGCCCTGCACGTGGAGAGAACCCGTGAACGCCGAGACGTCGCCCGGGCGGACTTCCAGAAAGAGCACGTAGTCGCGTGACGACAGATGGTGCGCGTGCTGCGCGTTGAGCAGCTTGCGCTGGTATTCCTCGGTCCCGCTCGTGCCTGGCCGGCTCGCGACGATGCGCAGGAGCCGCCGGCCGGCGGCTTCGCGAACGAACGCCAGTGCGCCGTCGTCGTAGTCCACGCTCTCGATGCGGACCTCGGTCGACCGCACGGCGCGCGAGACGAGCGACGACACCACGATCGCGGCGATGAACCACGCGGCGATCTTCAGGCCCTCCGGCCGCTCGACCATGTTGAGGATCGTCGTGTAGACGAAGATGAGCGTGACGGCCAGAAACGCGCGCCGATGGCGCGTCTGCGCGATCGTCACGGCCACGGCCGCCGATGTGATGAGCACGAGCACGCCCGTCGCGTACGCGCCGCCCTGCGCCTCGACGTCGGCGCGGAAGATGATCGTGACGAGGCAGCCGATCGCCGTGATGAGCAGCACGAGCGGCCGCGTGGCGCGCGCCCAGTCGGGCGCCATCCCGTAGCGCGGGAGATAGCGCGGCACGAGGTTGAGGAGGCCCGCCATCGCCGACGCGCCCGCGAACCAGAGAATCGCGATCGTCGCGAGGTCGTACACCGAGCCGAACCACTGACCGAGATCGCGGTGCGCCAGATAGGCGAGCACGCGTCCGCTGGCTTCGCCGCCGGCGCGCATCGCGTCGGCGGGCACGCGCGTGGCCGTCACGACCGCGCTGCCGATGAGCAGTACGCTCATGATGGCCGCGGCCGTGCCGAGCAGCGTCTTCGTGTGCCGGATGCGCGACTGCAGTCGTTCCTCGTCGGTCGCGCCTTCTCCCGCGACGAGCGGCATGACGGCAACA
The DNA here is from genome assembly GCA_937880585.1 of uncultured Acidobacteriota bacterium. Classification (GTDB taxonomy): domain Bacteria; phylum Acidobacteriota; class Vicinamibacteria; order Vicinamibacterales; family SCN-69-37; genus CALFMR01. Next base: position 1,631 of record CALFMR010000169.1, on the reverse strand, counting down.
CCCGTTTCGAATCCCGAGAGCCCCAGCGCGAGCTTGGGGAAGAACCACAGCGACAGTCCGATCATGAGGAACGGATTCGACTGCTGGACGAGGAGCCGGCTCATCCACGTCGAAATCCCCGACGGATCGCGCCACAACTCGACCAGTTCGTAGCTCACGACGAACGCGTTCAACAGCAGATACGTGCCGACGAGCAGCACGGCGATGCCGATGGCCTCGCGGAAACCCCTGAGAAATACGCCGCCGAGCGCGGCGACGAGCAGGAGCGTGACGCCGAGCTGATGGTGCAGCCAGCCCGGCACGAACGGGTTCTCGACAATGTGCGCAGTGGCATCGGCAGCCGAGAGCGTGATCGTGATGACGAAGTCCGTCGCCGCGAACCCGAGCAGGCAGAGGACGAGCGCCTTCCCGCGCCAGCGCGGCAGCCGTTCCTCGAGCACGGCGAGGCTGCCTTGTCCATTCGGACTGAGCGCCGCGATGCGGCCGTAGACCGGCAGCGCGCCGAAGAGCGTGAGCAGCACGAGGACGAGCGTGGCGAGCGGCGACAGGTAGCCCGCCGCGAGAAACGCGATGCCGGGCTGATAACCGAGCGTCGAAAAGTAGTCGACGCCCGTGAGGCACATCACCTGCCACCAGGGTGCGGACCCGGCGTGAGACGACCCTGAGGCAGATGCCGTGGCGAACAGCCACGAGCGCAGCGTGGAGTCTGCGCGGACGGCGCGCGAGGACAAGCCGGACCTCCCAAGGCCGACGGGGTTAGCTGACGGGCTCGAGGTGGGACATCCTCGTCCGGACGTCGTCCGGATTCGCCCCAGCGGCAGATGTGCCGCGTTGGGTCCCCCGCGCCATCGCGCGGCGATGGCTTAGGCCGATGGTCGTATCGTATCGCAGCTCAGCCGACGTGAATGCGCGGGCGGCGCTCGGGGTCGGACTCGGCCTGGCGCAGGACTTCGCGGCACACCGGCGCCGTGTCGCCTTCGCCGACCGCCAGGAACTTCAGCAGGTACGCGAACGGGTTGCCCTCCGACCAGCCGAAGTACGCGTGCGGAATCGAGTGCGTGCGGTCGCGCATGTCGAGCAGCAGGCCCGCGATCGCGTTGGGAATCGCCGGGCTCGTACACCGCAGCACGCGGTAGCCCTCCACGTCGACGCCCGTCACGTTCAGCACGTCGGAGAAGTTGGACGCGTCGCCCGGCCGCACTTCGAGGAACAGGACGAAGTCATCGGTCGGCAGATGGTGCGATCGCCGCGCGTCGACGAGCTTGCGCGCGTACTCCTCGGGCAGGCCCGTATCCGGCCGGTTCGCGATGATGCGCAGCGTCTCGTGTCCGGCGGCCTCGTGCAGGAAGCGCTCGGCGGTCTCGTCGTAGCTCACGCCTTCGATGCGGATCTCGGTCGACCGCAGGATGCGTGAGACGAACGACGCGACGACGATCGTGACGATGAACCAGCCGGCGATCTGGATGCCCTGAGGCTCGCGGACGATCGTCACCGCCGTCGTGTAGACGAAGACGACGGCGACGATGGTGAAGCGCCCGCGCATCGGCCGGACCGCCATTGCCACGGCGATGGCCGCCGACGTCATCAGCATCAAGACGCCCGTCGCGTACGCGCCGCCCTGCTGGACGACG
>CALFMR010000168.1 GCA_937880585.1 uncultured Acidobacteriota bacterium | reverse complement strand
AACACCGTCCGCTTGTCCATCGTCCCGTCGTGATTCGTGTCCTCGAGGACGACGACGCGGCCAATGGGGGCGGGATTCGGTTCGACGGTCGCGAGGTCCTGCACGAACCCCGGCATCTCGACCACCCAGAGCCGGCCGGACGCGTCCCAGTCCATGGCGACCGGGTCCTGCACGAGTGGCTCGCTCGCGACGAGCTCCACGTGATAGCCGGGCGGCATATAGAAGGTCTTCATCGCGTCGGCGGGCGAGAGCGGCGGCGCGGAGTCCGGGCCCGTGGACACGGCCTGGACGCCGGGCGGCCAGGGATGGGTGGACGACTGCGGCTCGAGACCGGCCGCGGCCAGGGCGGTGGCGCCGAGGAGGATGAGGACGACGGTGTGCGATTTCGCCACGGGAGCGCCTCGAAAACCCCGCGACATTCGCGGGGAAGAGTTTGGACAGAGGATGAACGTTTGCCTAGCTACGAAAACTACATATCATACCAGTCGGCGCACTATAGTCGAATGGAAGCGCGACGTCAAGCCGCGGGTGATGCGACCGATCGATCGAGGAGAAACATGCAAATATGACGGCAATTTCAAGCTGTCGGGCGTTCGGCGGCGCGCGTCATTCGCAGAGCGCGCCTCGCCCGTTGGGGCATTGGGCGAACGTATGTGGTGTACCAGAACAAATCCTAATGTCTTGAGAGGAGTAACCTGACAGCTTCCGCATCGCCTCCCGCACGATGCAAGATCGCGCACGGGGCGGCGACGGGCGCCGGCCTCGCGAGGCGGTGATCGTCTTCGTCTGCTAGCGCGTCCGCGGGGTGTCGTGCGGCGCCGTGTGGTCGGCGGGGTAGTCGTCCTGCTCGCGTTCGGACGCCAGGAGATGGTCGGCCATCTCGCGCTCGGCGCGTGCGCGATCGCGATCGCGAATCGCGTGGTAGATGCGCCGGTGCATGTCGGCCGCCGCGCGCAGCGTGCGTCCCGTGGCCGGCGCGGCGAGCTGCGTCTTGATGCGGAGCTCGCGCGAGAGCGAGGCGCGCGTCACCATTTCGACGAGCGAGGCGACGATCGGATTGCCGGAGGCGACCGCAATCGCGCGATGGAAGCGGACGTCGTGCGCGAGAAACGCCTGCGGATCGTCGACCGAGGCGAACATCTCGGTGACTTCCTCGGCGATGGTAATCAGGTCGTCGGCCTTCGCCCGTTCGGCCGCGAGTCCGGCGGCGCCGACTTCGAGTGCGCGCCGCGCTTCGAACATCTCGCGGCGCGTGAAGCCGTGCAGGGCGGCGAGGAATCGCAGCGGCTCGCTGTCGAGCACGGGCGGTCCATCGGCGACGAACGTGCCCGCGCCGTGGCGAATGACGAGGATGCCCTTGGCCGCGAGGGCCTGCAAGCCAGCGCGCACGCTCGTTCGGCTCACGCCGATGTCGTCGACGAGCGTGCGCTCCGGGGGCAGCCGCTGGCCGGGGCCGAGGCGCCCGTCGAGGATGAGACCGCGCACGTACTGGATGACGCGTTCGGTGGCGGCCGATTCACCGATCGCCAGGCTCATCGTGACACCTGCCGTGCGCGGCCCGCTGCCGCGGGCGGGAACGCCGGGCGGCGTCCCCGGCCCGCGGCCGGAGGGACCATCAGAACGAGAACCGGATCTGCGCTTGGATCGTGCGCGGATCCTGCCAGGCGTTGGCCATGCCGAAGCCGGCGTTGCTCGGCTTCGACCGTGACGACACGAGGTTGCCGTTCGCGTCGTACGGCAGGTTGACCGGCGTCGTCGACGCGTTCGGGTTGGCGAGCGTCATCGATGCGTTGCGGCCCGTGATCTCCGCGTTATTGGGTGCGTTGAAGATGTCGAGCCGGAACTGCGCGCTGCGGCCGCCGCCGAGCCGAATCGTGCGAGCGATGGCTAAGTCCAGCACGCTCGACGCGCAGCCCTGCAGGTAGCCGTTGCCTGATTCGAGGCCGACGCTGCCGGGGAGCGGCCCGGCGAACGCCGTCACGTCGAACTGGCGGTAGATGTCATCCCGGCAGCCATCGCCCGGATCGCCGACGAGCCGCACGCGGGCGCCGTAGTCGGGCGACCCGGTGATGTTCACGCTGCCGCCGTTGCTCTGATACGAATAGCCGACGGTGTAGTAGCCAGCGGTCGACGCCGTCCAGATGCCCGACAACTGCCAGTCGTTGATGATGTAGCTCACCACGCGCAACGCCGACCGGTCGGTCTGCAGCGTCGGCAATTGCCAGACGAAATTGGCCTTCAGGATGTGCGTCTGCGGGTGATTGTCGCCGAGCAGATCCTGCGCTTCGCTCTGGTCGGCGCGGGTCGTGTACGTCCCGTCGGGATTGTGCTCGAGGCGCAGACCGACATTGCTGTGATCGTAGAGGCCGATCGTGTCGTTGAAGCCGAACGACAGCCCGTGCACGAAGCGGCGCTGGAAGGAGAGCTGGATCGAGTGATACGTGCGCCAGCCGATGGCCTGGTTGCTCGAGATCGACCCGTAGCCCTGATAAGGCCGCATCAGGTTCGTCGTGACCGCCGTGGCGCCGGGCGTCGTGCTCGGCGTGAGCGTGGGATCCTGGTACTGATCCAGATACGCCGTGCCGAAGTCGACGGCGTTGATGTTCACGCCGGTGACGATGTTGTAGCCGTGCTGGCCGACGTAGGAGACGTCGAGCGTCGTGCTCCAAGGGAGCGCCATCTGCGCGCCCGCATTCCACTGCGCCGACGAAGGCAGCGGGCTGTCGTACTGGAAGACGTTCAGCGACGGTGGTGCGGTCGTCGTCAGGCCTTCCGAGCCGAGGTTCTGCAACTGGCCGTACTGCACGGTGACGGCGCCCGAGAACGGCGGGTTCGCGGCCTGTGCGAAGACGGAGTTGCCGCTCGGCCGATCGAAGAACAGTCCGCCGCCGCCGCGCAGGACGAGTCGCTGCGTGCCGGTCACGTCATAGGCCATGCCGAAGCGTGGCCCGACGGCGACCG
>CALFMR010000167.1 GCA_937880585.1 uncultured Acidobacteriota bacterium | reverse complement strand
TGGGCCGCGGCTTCCTCACCGGCAAGATCCGATCGGCCGACGCGCTCGACGTCACGGACTGGCGGCGCAGGAATCCGCGCTTCGAGGACGCGAACCTCGCGAAGAACCTGGCGCTTGTCGACGGCGTCGAGGCGCTGGCGCGCGCGCGCCGCGTCAGCGCCGCGCAGATCGCGCTCGCCTGGGTGCTCTCGCGTGGACCGCACGTCATCGCCATTCCTGGTACGCGAAGCATCCCGCGGCTCGACGAGAACGCCGCCGCCGCGCGCCTCACGCTTTCGGACGCCGACCTCCGCGCGCTCGACGAGATCGCGCCCGCCGGCGCCGCAGCCGGCGATCGCTATGCGGCCGGCGGCATGGCGTCGCTCAATCGATGACGCGCATGGCTGCCGTCGCCGCACAAGACCGGGAGACCGCATGCTGACGCGCCGCACGTTCCTCGCCGTGCCGGCCGGTCTGCTGCTCGTGCCACGACGCGTGTGGGCGGCGCAGGCGGCCATCGATCTCGCCGCACTCGACCGCGATCGCGTGCTCGGCCAGGCCCGCCGCTATCTCGACGAGGCGCCGATCACGATCACGGCGACGTCCAGCCCGCGCAGCGCCGGCGGACCGCACGACTTCTTCTCCGAAGGCGACTACTGGTGGCCGGATCCCGCGCATCCGGACGGCCCGTACGTCCAGCGCGACGGGATGACCAATCCCGACAACTTCGTCGCGCACCGCCAGGCGCTCATCCGTCTCAGTCTGCAGGTGCCTGCACTTGCGGCCGCGTGGACGCTGACACGTGACGCGCGGTACGCCGACCACGTGCTGCGGCATCTTCGCGCGTGGTTCGTCGACGCCGACACACGGATGAATCCGAATCTGCTGTACGCGCAGGCCATCCACGGCCGCGTGACCGGACGCGGCATCGGCATCATCGACACGATCCATCTCGTGGAGGTCGTCCGCGCGGCGCGCGTGCTCGAAGCCGCCGGCGCCATCGCGCCTGGCCCCGCGCAGCCGATTCACGACTGGTTCGGCCAGTACGTCACGTGGATGACGACCCATCCGTACGGGATCGCGGAGCGCGACGCGAAGAACAACCACGGGACCTGTTGGGTCATGCAGGTGGCCGCCTTCGCGCAGTACGCCGGCCGCGACGACCTGGTGGCCGCGTGCCGAACGCGGTTCACCGACGTGCTCGTCCCGACGCAGATCGCGCCCGACGGCAGCTTCCCGCTCGAGATCGCGCGAACGAAGCCCTACGGCTACTCGCTCTTCAACCTCGACGCGATGGCGACGATCTGCCAGATCCTCTCGGCGCCCCACGGCGATCTCTGGACGTTCGAGACGCCGGACGGCCGCGGCTTCCGTCGCGCGGTGGCATTCATGGCGCCGTTCATCGCCGACAAACGGACCTGGCCGCACCCGCCCGACGTCATGTACTTCGACGATTGGCCGATGCGAGGTCCTGCACTCCTCTTCGGCGGCCTCGCCCTCGACGAGCCGCAGGACCTCGCCATCTGGCGCCGCCTGCCCGCCGACTCGACCGTCGACGAGGTCAACCGCAATTACTTCGTCCGACAGCCACTGCTGTGGCTCTCATAAAATCATTTCCGTGCCGCTGCTGATCAAAGCCGCCATCATGGGCCTCGTCGAAGGCCTGACCGAATTCATCCCCGTCTCCTCGACCGGTCATCTCATCGTCGCGGGCGCGCTGCTCGGCTTCAACAGCGATGCCGGCAAGGTGTTCGAGATCGTGATCCAGACCGGCGCGATCCTCGCCGTCATCTGGGAGTACCGCGTGAAGCTCTGGTCGGTCACCGCCGGCCTCGCCGGCAGCGCGCGCGCCTGGCGCTTCGTCGTCAATCTCGTCGTGGCGTTCCTCCCCGCGGCCGTCCTCGGGCTCTTGTTCGCCTCGCGGATCAAGGCGTACCTCTTCGCGCCGATGCCAGTCGCGTTGGCGTTCATCATCGGCGGCTTCGTCATTCTCTGGGCGGAGCGTCGGCAGCACGTCGTGCGTGTCACGTCGGTCGACGACATGACGCCCGTCGATGCGCTGAAGGTCGGCTGCGCGCAATGCCTCGCGCTCGTGCCGGGCGCGTCGCGCTCGGGCGCGACGATCGTCGGCGGCCTGCTCTTCGGCCTCTCGCGCGAGGCCGCGACGGAGTTCTCCTTCTTTCTCGCCATCCCGACACTTCTCGCCGCCGGCGCGTACGAGCTCTTTCGAGAGCGCGCCTTGCTTTCGGCGGCGGACGCCGGCTGGTTTGGCGTCGGATTGATCACCGCGTTCATCTCGGCGTGGCTGTGCGTCCGCTGGCTCCTCCGCTACATCAGTCGCCACGACTTCAGCGCCTTCGCCTGGTACCGCATCGTCGTCGGCCTCCTGGTGATCGGCGCGGCGTATTGGGGACTGGCGTGACGTCACGTCAGCAGTAAAAAGCAGATGGCGCCGCGCCACTGCAAGAAGATGACGCGACAGACTTGGCCGGCGCCCTTCTCCCCCAAGTGTTAGTATCCAACCCGTGCCCCCTTTCAACGCGCGTGACTGCACGAGGCGGACGCGCGGGGCGTGCGGACGGCCGCGGGGACGCGCCTGGATTCATGGCGCCGCGCTTGCCGCGGCCCTGACGGGGATCGCTCTCGCGGTTCCGACGCCGGCGCGCGCGCAGGCGGGTCCCGCCACGGCGACGCCGCAAGTCGTGCGGCTCACGATTGCCGGCGAGATCGATCCGGTGTTGGCCGATTACGTCGACGAAGGTCTCGATCGCGCACGGACGACGCATGCGGCGCTCGTCCTCATCACGATGGACACGCCGGGCGGACTCGACACGGCGATGCGCGACATCATCCAGCACATCCTCGACTCGCCCGTGCCCGTTGCCGTCTACGTCACGCCGGCCGGCGCGCGGGGCGCCTCGGCGGGATTCTTCATCCTGCTCTCGGCCGACATCGCCGCGATGGCCCCGGGCACGCACACGGGCGCCGCGTCGCCCATCATGGCGGTCGGCGGCTACCCGGTGTCGATGAACGACACGCTGACGCGCAAGATCCTGAACGATGCGACGGCGTTTCTGCGGAGTTACGCGGGCCATCGCGGCCGCAACGTCACGCTCGCCGAGACCGCCGTGACCGACGCCAAAGCGTTCACCGAGCAGGAAGCGCTCGATGGCCATCTCATCGATCTCGTCTCGCCGTCGGCCGACGCCTTGCTCGCCTCGCTCGACGGACGCAGCGTGACGCGCTTCGACGGCCGCTCCACGCGGCTCGCACTCACGGGCGCCGTCGTCACGCCGATCGACATGACGACGCGCCAGCAATTTCTGTCGCGCATCGTGCAGCCGGATGTCTTCTTCGTGTTGCTGCTCGTCGGCGTGCTCGGCCTCTACGTCGAGGTCACGCACCCGGGTCTGATTCTGCCCGGCGTCGCCGGGGCCGTGTCGCTCGTGTTGGCGCTCTTCGCGATGCACCTCCTGCCGGTCAGCCTGACGGGGTTGCTGCTCGTTGGCCTCGCGTTCGTGCTCTTCGCGCTGGAGGCGTACGTCACGAGCCACGGCATTCTCGCCATCGGCGGCGTCATCGCGATGCTCATCGGCGCGCTGATGCTCATCCGATCGCCGCTCACCGGCGCCGGCGTCGGACTCGGCGTCGCGCTCGGCGCCACGTTGCCCTTTGCGGCGATTGTCATCGTGCTCATGCGTCTCGTGCTGCGATCGCGACGGTGGGCACCGCAGACCGGCGTCGAGCAGCTCGTGCAGGAGATCGGCGAAGTGACCGAGCCGGTCGCCGCCGGCAGCGCCGGCCTCGTCTTCGTCCGCGGCGAGCTCTGGCGTGCCGTGGCGCCGCGGCCCATCGACAAGGGTGCGCGCGTGCGCATCGTCCGCGTCGACGGCCTGACGCTGCACGTCGAGCCGGTCAGTCCGCCGCCGGCGGCTTGAGTGTGACCGCCGCGCGACCCGCGCGCGGCAGCCTCTGAAGGGAGATCCTCGTGCCTCTCGATCAGTTCTTCTCGCTCGGCTGGCTCATCGCGCTCTTCATCGTGCTCATCTGGTTCTGGAACTCCATCTACATCCTCAAGGAGTGGGAACGCGGCGCGGTGCTGCGGCTGGGCCGGATGCTACCCGAGGCCAAGGGCGCCGGGCTGCGCCTCGTCATGTGGCCGATCGAGACGCTCTACCGGCTGCCGCTGCGCGTTGTCACCCTCGACGTGCCGCCGCAGGACGTCATCACGCGCGACAACGTCTCGGCCAAGGTGAACGCGGTCTGCTACTTCAAGGTGGTCGACGCCAACCGCGCGCTCCGCGAGGTCGAGAACTACCTCTACGCGACGTCTCAGCTCGCGCAGACGACGCTCCGGAGCGTGTGCGGACAATTCGAGCTGGACGAAATCCTGTCGGACCGCGAGAAGGTCAACGCGAAGCTGCAGATCATCCTCGATCAGGACACCGACCCATGGGGCATCAAGGTCACGAAGGTCGAGGTCAAGCAGGTCGACATCCCCGAGACGATGCAGCGCGCCATCGCGCGGCAGGCCGAGGCCGAGCGCGAGCGGCGCGCGAAGGTCATCCACGCCGACGGCGAGTTCGAGGCGTCGCAGAAGCTGGCCGATGCGGCGCGCGTGCTCGAGACGCAGCCGGCCGCGATTCAGCTTCGGTATCTGCAGACGCTGACCGAGATCGGCGCCGAGAAAAACACGACGGTTGTCTTCCCGCTGCCGATCGACATGCTCAACGCCTGGATGAAGGGTCCGCCGGCACCGCGGTCCTGATTGGCCGCGGCGGCGCCTTCACACCGCCCGATCGCGAAACGCCCGTGCCACGTCATGTGGCACGGGCGTACGCTCCGTCGGGGGCCGATGGCGGGGGGAGGCCAGCGACGGAATCTCAGGGCACGGTCAGCGGCCGGATCTTGATGTTGCGGAACCACACTTCCGCGCCGTGGGCTTGAAGCAGGATGTGTCCTTTCGTCACTTCGCCGAAGCCCGGCGTGTTGCGGAACTTGCTCGCGGCGATGCGGGCCTTGAAGTCGGGGCTGCCCATCTCGAACTCGAGCACCTTGCCGCCGTTGAGCCACTGCTCCACGTGCGGAGCGCGCACGACGACGCGCGTCTGATTCCACTGGCCGACCGGGTGAAGCACCTTGGTCGCGACCGGCGCAATCAGGTCATACAGACCGCCGGCCGCGCGATCGCCGTCGCGTCCCGCCTTCGCGTCCGGGTTGAGGTCGTCGTCGATGATCTGGTCTTCGAAGCCGACGCCGGACCGCCCCGTCTTCACCAGGTCCTCGGAGACGAGATACTTGACGCCCGTGTTGCCGCCCGGTCCGATCTTCCAATCGACGCTCAACTCGAAGTTGTCGTACTCGTTCGTCGTGATGATGTCGCCGCCGCTCGGCCCTTGGCCGGTCGTCTTCAGACAACCGTCCGCGACCGCCCAGCCGTGATCCGGAAAGGTGGCGCTGTGAAACCCGCGCCAGCCATTCGTCGTGGTGCCGTCGAACAGCAACTGCCAGCCGGCGGCCCGTTCGGCGGCACTGAGGACGTTCGGCGCCTGTTGCGCGGCCACCGACACGCCCACGGCCATGACGCCCAGCGCCACGACACCGACTATTCGTGTCATTCCCCTCATAGCACGCTCCCGTAGAACGTTATCGAACGTCAAAATGCAAAGCGGATCTGCGCCTGGATCGATCGCGGCGACTGATAGCTCGTCACCGCGCCGAAGCCCGCCTGATTCGGCCGCACGCGATTGGACAGCACCGCGCCGCTGTCGTCGAAGGGCAGATTGATGATCGTCGACGGGTCGCTCGGGCTCGTCAGGTTCATCGTCGTGTTGCGGCCCGTGATTCGAGCCTGATTGGGCGCGTTGAACATATCGAGGCGGAACTGCACCGTTCGTCCTCCGCCCAGACGAACCGTTCGGGCGATCGCCAGGTCGAGCACGCTCGAGAAGCACCCGCGCAGGTAGCCGGTCCCGGAGTCCAGGCCGACGCTGCCCGGTTGCGCGCCGTTGAACGCCGCGGTGTTGAATTGGCGATACGGGTCGTCGGTGCAGCCCGCGCCGGGGTCGCCGACGATCACGACGCGCGCCGCGTAGTCGGGCGATCCGGTTAGATTCGTGTTCGATCCGCCATTCTGATAGCTCTCGCCCACGGTGTAGGCCGATCCCGTCGATGCCGACCAGACGCCCGAGAGCTGCCAGTCGTTGATCACCGCGCCGACGACGCGTCTAACCGACGATCCCGTGTCGAGGTGAGGCAACGACCAGATGAAGTTGGCCTTGATGGTGTGCGCGATCGGGTTGTTGTCGCCGAGCAGCTCGTCGGCCTCGGCCTGATCGCTTCGAACCACGTAGCTCCCATCGGGGTTGTGCTGCAGCCGCAAGTTGGCGTTCCCACGATCGAGCAAGGCGATCGTGTCGTTGAATCCGAACGCCAGCCCGTGGCTGAATCGCCGCTGGAAGGACAACTGAATCGAATGGTAGGTTTCCCAGCCGTTCGCCATCTGCTGGGTGATGCCGCTGTACCCGCGCATGGCGCGCATTTGATCGGCCAGGATCGCGGACGCGCCAGGCGTCGTGCTCGGCGCGAGCGTGGGATCCTGATTTTCGGGCAGGAACGCGGCGCCGAGATCGACGGCGTTGATGTTCACGGCCTGCTGTTCGTTCCAACTGTGCTGGCCCACGTACTCCACGTCGGCCACGAAGCTCCAGGGCAGCGCCACCTGCACGCCGCCGTTCCACTGGACCGAGTACGGCAGCGGGCTGTCGTACAGCACGCCGCGCAAGGCGGGCGGCGGGGTCGTCGTCAGGCCGCCGTGTCCAAGACTCTGCAGGTTGGCGTAGCGGACCGTCACGGTCGACGCGGTCGGCGGGTTGCTGCCGGTTTCGAGGTCCGTGATGCTCGGCCGCGTGATGAACACGCCGCTGCCGCCGCGCAGCACGAAGCGCTGCTGGCCCGTGAGGTCGTAGGCGAAGCCGAAGCGCGGCGCGGCGCCGAGCGTCGGATACTGGTAGGCCGTGTTACCGATCGGTCCCTCGTTCTTCAGGAAGAGACCGTTCGTCAGATTGCCGGAGTCCGGCACTAGCGTGCCGATAGCCACGCTCGAATTCGGGCCGAGGACCTCCCCCGTCACCGGATTGCGCGCCTGCCGGTCCGTCCCCTTGCACGGATACACGCCGTCGGCGCAGGCGGCGACATACAGCACGGGGGCGGCCGACTGGTCCCAGCGATCAGGCAGGAAGTTGGTCGCCTGATTCAGGTTCTCGCTGGCCGGACCGACGTGAACGAACCGCACGCCGTAGTCCAGCGTCAGCTTGTTGTTGACTTTCCAGGTGTCCTGCACGAACGCCTCGACGTTGGCGTAGGAATAGCTCACCTCGACGAAGCTCGACGCCTGCTGGTAGGAGCTGAAGCATCCGGTCGCGGCATTCGCGAAGCCGAACGACGTGTCGCAAGGATTGGTGCCGACCGAATCCTGCTGAAAGTTCACCGAGCCGAGCGCCGCCGACGTGCCCGCGCCGTTCGGCTCACGCTTGAGCGCCGACGTCGTGTAGACGCCGGTCTTCCACGTGTGCCGGCCGCTGACCTTGGTCAGGTTCACGGTCAGGTCCCACGTGGAACTGGTGTTGAGGATCCCCGGATACGGAATGTTCGGCGGCGCGTTCGAGATGCGGTTGCCCCAGGAAAACGACGGCACCTTCGAGATGCGCGTACCGTCCCAGATGGGCGGCTGCATGGCGTTGAGCGCTTCGAACTGGTAATAGCGCGGATCGATGATCGTGGCGTCGGGAAACAGGAACGGCCAGTCCGCCAATCCCGCGCCGGCCAGGCTCGCCCCGTCGTTCACCGGCAACGCGCTCGTGCAGAACGACGGGCCACCGGCCAAGCCGAGCGAACATCCGGTTTGCTTGTTGAGCGACTGACCATAGGTCGCTTCGACGAACGTCGTCGGATTCAACGAGTAGTCGGCCGTCACCGCCCACGTGCGGACCGTGGGCTGGTACATCTCCGTGTCGTTGAAGCCGGGCAGCGTGCCGAACTGCACCTGGTTGCGCTGATCCCAGGCCGAATACTTCATGCTCAGCCGGAGCGCCTCCGAGGCCTGGTAGTCGAGCTTCACCACCGGCTGCCAGCCGAGCAGGTGCTGGATGGGCGACGTCACCTGAAAGTTGTAGTTGGCATCCGGCGTCCACGTCGGACAGTTCTCGGGGCAGTTCGGCAGCGGATAGAGGTTCAAGATCCGCTGCCCCAGCGAGTACAGGTCGCCCGACGGGATGCGTCCGACGACGCCGCCATCCGCGTAACACCCCGCGGTGTTCGACGCGGTGCACGGCGCCGACGACGCGGGATTCTTGATGTACGGATACGCGCGGCCGTTGTTGTCGGTCGTCTGTGAGAAATCGCCCTTCCGCTCGAGCGCGGTCGGCATCCGATACGACGTGACGCGGTTGCCTTCGGTCCGCGGCTCGAACTCCTGCGCGTAGAAGAAGAACAGCTTGTTGTTGCCGCCGGGTTTACCGACCGGTCCGCCGATCGAATACCCCCAGTCGCGCTCCTGCGACACGGGCTTCGGCACGCCGTTCAGGATGTTCGTCTTGCTGTTCGGATTCCAGTCGGAGTTGCGTTCGACGTCGTACAACGCGCCGTGGAAGTGATTCGATCCGCTCTTGGTCACCGCGGTGATCTGCGATCCGCTCGACCGGCCGTACTCCGCTTGATAGTTGGAGACGAGCACTTTGACTTCGGAGATCGACTCCGCGTTCAACTGCATCAGCAGCCGATTGCTCCCGTCGTCCATCGTCGAGACGCCGTCCATCATGAAGTTCGTGCTGCCGCCGCCGCCCAGGCGATTGCCGTTGCTGTCGACACCGGGCGCGAGGCTCGCGAGCGCCGAGAAGCTCCGGTTCGCAATGGGCAAATTCGCGAAGGCGTCGGTCGACACGGTGAAGGATCGTTCGCCGCTCGCGGCCTGAATGAGCGGCGCTTCGGCCGTCACCTCGACGGTTTGACTCACTTCGCCGATTGACAACGTCAGCGTGCCGAGCGCCACGCGGACGCCGACGTTGACGGTCACGCCCGATCGGCGCAGCGTCTTGAACGAGCTGAGCTCCACCTGGACGGTGTAGGTGTCGGCCGGGACGATGGGAAAGACGAAGTCACCGCTCGTGCCGGTGACGACCGGCGCGAACCGCGTGCCCTTCGTATCGCTGATGAGCGTCACGGTGGCGCCCGGCAGACCTCCACCTTGCTCGTCGGCCACCGTGCCCGCGAGCGATCCACTGGTGACCTGCCCGAGGGCGGGCGTCACCTGCGTTACGACGAGTATCGCCAGTGCCATGACAATGGCACTCGCACGGCCGAGACTACGCATGGTCCCTCCTATTGCTCCACCGCTGGATATGGTCGATTTCCGAATACGGGCTGCTGGGTCGTCGTGCCGGCGCGACGCCTCGAATGCACGCGTGACATTCGTGGCCATCGGACCTAGCGAGCGGGACGACGATCGACGAGCAACGGCAACAACTCGGCGTTGGTCCACGGCCGGGTGCGTCCGGTCGTCGACGCACGGACGGCGGCCACCGTCGCGGGATCGACGGGCGTCCCGGTCTGGCCCCACTCATGACGCACGTAGGTCAGCACGTCGGCGATCTGCTCGTCGCTGAGCGTCTGGCCAATGGGCGGCATCAGACCGATCGGACCGTCCTTGCCGCCGAGCACGATTCGCGCGGGAATCTCGGCTGGCGCCAAGGCGAGCCACGAGCCGACGAGATTTGCGGCGAGCTTGTCCTGTCCGCGCCCATCGGGCTGATGGCAGGTCTGGCAGATGTTCTCGTAGACCTCACGACCGGCATCGAATCGGCGCTGCTCGGCGGCCGTCAGTGCGGGCGCCGCTGAACCGGCGCCTGCCTTCCCCGGCCATTCGATGCGGTCCAGCAGCTTCGACACACGGCCGCCGAACTCGTCAGGCGTGCTCGCAAGGTGTGAGAAGGCGACTGGCTCGCTGTTCAAGCGCAGGACCGCTCCACCTCGTCCCCGGCCGCGGCCGCCGCCGCCCGCCACGCCACTCAGCTCGAACGCGTCGTACTCGGCTGCCGTCATTCCGGCGGCGCCGCCGGGCCCTGCTCCGCGGCCGCCGCGACTGGGCACCTGCGGAAAGAAGTAGTCGCCTCCCGGACCCGCGCGCCCACCTGGGCATGTCGGACACGGCGTGGCAGGCGCATTCGCACCCGCGTTCGCGGCGCCGCGTCGTCCCGCCCCCCCCGCGCCCGACACGGGCAGGCCCAAGAGCACGACTTCTCCGCCGCGAACCAGCGCGGAGCGCTGCCACGATGGAAGATGCGTGTCGGCGATTCGCGCAAAGAGCTTCTGAACGGACGCGTCTTGTGCTCCGCGCACGATCGCGGCCGACAGCGTCGTGATCGCGATCGCGCGTGGCGCGCTTTCCGCGGGCGACTCGAGAAGCCGATCGAGCAGGACGCCTTCGCTTCCGCGCACGCCGCTGAGCGCCGCGTCGAGCACCACGCCGTTGTCGGCGTGTTTGTCGAGCAATCTGGCGAGCGCGGCTTCTCGCGGTCCCGACGGCAGGGCGCCGAGCGAAGCCGCGAGTTGCTCCTGCACGTTCCAATCGGGATCGTCGATGCGCTCGAGGACGGCCGCGACAACGGGACTTCCCCCGTCGGTCAGCCATCGCTCGGCGATGCGGATCGCCGACACGCGGACATCGCGCGACTCGTCGCCCAAGGCATGGATGACGACGGCGGGCGTCACGCTGTCGAGGCCGTCCAACGTCCACAACGCGTGCAGGCGAACTCGGACATCCTTCGCGTCGGTGGCGTCGGTCGTGAGCGTGGGGACGACCGCCACGGCGTGACGCTCGACGAGCAGTCGCTGCGCGGTGTCACCCCACCAGCCGCTCGGACGCGACAGCAAGCCGACCAACTGGCTCGGAGAGGCGGTCGACAGCGACGGCCGGGCGCCAGGTCGTGTGGTGTCGTGGACGACGCGATAGATCCGCCCCAGGCCCGTCGGATCCTGCAGGTTGCGCTTCAGGATCTGGTCGTGAAGGTACTGAGTGATGTCCGCGCGCTGCTGAATGATGCCGCGGTACATGTCGACGATGTAGAGCGTGCCGTCGGGCGCGTTCGACAGGAACACCGGACGAAACCGCTCGTCGGTCGAGGCCAGGAACTCGCCGCGGTCATAGGCCTTGTGCGCCACGAGCCCTGTGCCGTCGTCGCGGACGATGAAGCGGCTGACGAGATTGGCGGCCGGTTCGGCGACGAAGACGTTGCCGTAGACGTCGGCCGGGAGCGCGTCGCCGCGATACACGAGTGGCGCGCACGCCGAGGTGAAGCGCGCCAGCGTGCCGTCGGGCCGATCGATCCCGAACTGGTAGGCGCGATTCGTGCCCGGCGTCGGTCGCACGGGCCAGACGGTTCTGGCGTCCGCGTCACCGATCGCCTGGTAACTGCCCCGCGTGCTGTCGAGATTGGGATTTCGCGCGAAATACGCCGTCGGCACGAGGTCCACGTGCACGGGCGACTCGTTCGTATTGCGATAGATGTGGCCCGCGTCGTCGCTCGTCACGCCCCACTCGCCGCGTGACAACGTTCGCCGCACCTCGAACGCGCCGTCCTTCCACCGCAGATCGATGTCGCTGTTCGACGTGTAGATGCGGTTGTCGAGCGCCCAGTACAGCCCGTTCGCGTTCTGCTCGACGCGGCCCTCGCGGCGGCCGTACCCGGTGCCGACGCGCTCCTTGGCATCGGCGTGTAGATCGCCGTTCGTGTCGTTCAGGAGCCACAGGTCGGGCGGCTCGCCGACGAGGACGCCGTGGTCGAGGACCGCCATGGCGCGCGCGAGCACCAGACCATCGGCGAACACGGTCCGCTTGTCCATCGTCCCGTCATGATTCGTGTCTTCGAGGACGACCACGCGGCCGATCGGATCGAGATTGGGTTCCGGGACGTCGAGGTTCTTGACGAACCCCGGCATCTCCAGCACCCACAAACGGCCGTCGGCATCCCAGTCCATCGCGATGGGATCCTGGACGAGCGGCTCGCTCGCGACGAGCTCGAGGTGATAGCCGGGCGGCATGTAGAACGTCTTCAACGCCTCGCCAGGGGACAGCACGGGCGATTGATCGCCGACGTTCTGCACGGCGGGCGGCCACGGCCGACTGGCCGGTGAACTCTGACGCTCTTGAGCCACGAGCACCGTCACGAGGGCGACGGCTGCCACCACAGCGAGACCAAACGCCTTCAGGACTTCAGGACGACGCGCTGTCATCACATCCCCCGCACGGCCATCAGGCCACGCCTATTCGCGTGCACCGGCGGCCGAACGACCGTTTCGACAGACCAGCCGCATCAATCGAGTGACATGACATCAATTCGATTCAGGCGACAGTGATATCGTACCAATTGCGCGCAATCTACACATCAAGCCAAATCATGTCAAGCATAATTAGGAATATGTGCTAGATTGGTATTACAAATATTACAGAATCAACATTCGTCATCACATGATTATGATTGCAGCGATACGATTGGACTTGATGATTGGCGCCTTCAAAAGGCGAGGGAACGAGGCGCTCGCGGAGAACGAGTGCGGGCCCCGCCCGGGGACACGCGCGATGCGCCAACGGCCAGCGACGTTTCAGCGTCGAATGACAGGGAGCGCGGCGTGCAACAGATGGGCCGAGACCGCAACCTCGAACCGCGCCGCGCCGGTGTCGTCGTGAGTCCGATCGTGGGCGAAACAGCCGCAGCCGACCGCGTGATTCAGTACGTGCGGCGGCTGATCCTCGAGGGGCGCCTCGGCCCGGGCCAGCGGCTCCCGCCCGAACGCACGCTCGTCGCCGACATCGGCGTGAGCCGCACGAGCGTGCGGGCGGGCCTGCAGGCCCTGGCCGCCAAAGGGATTCTCTTCATCCGCCACGGCTCCGGCACGTTCGTCGCCGACGGGCCGCCGGTGCTCGACAGCGAGCCACTGCGCTTCCTGGCGGCCTTGCACGGCTTCACGCGACGGGAGATGTTCGAGGCGCGACGCGCACTCGAAGTGGGCGCGGCCGGACTCGCGGCCGAACACGCCAAGGGGCAGGATCTCGCGGCGATCTCCGATGAAGTCACCGAGATGTTCGCGTCGGTCGACGATCCGCAGACGTTCCTGGGACACGACGTCCGCTTTCATCACGCGATCGCCGCCGCCTCGGGCAACCCGATCGTGGCGTCGATTGTCGAGATGGTGACGCGCGCGTCGCTCTCGCGCGAACTGCGATGGAAGATGCAGCAGGCCTCGCCGGCGACACAACACGATCTGCGCGTCGCTGCCGACATGCACCGGCGCATCTATCACGCGATCCGCGATCGCGATCGCCCGCGCGCCGAGCGTGAGATGTCAGATCACCTGCTCGCCTCGGAACGCGAGCAGGACGCGGATCGTCCGATGGACGCGGCGGTCGCCCCCGCGCCGCGCCCCTAGCCCTCGCGCGCCGGCAGCCGATGACGAGACAGCGCTATCGATTCAGGACGAATGAGAAGACCGACGCGCCCGATCCGACGACGACGTACTGCTGCCCATCGAGCTCGAAGGTGATGGGCGCGTTGGTGACGGGACCGAAGCGCGTGTGCCACAAGGGCGCGCCCGTCGCGGCGTCGAGCGCCTCGAGCCCGCCCGACCCGGCGGTGAAGAGGACGTTGCCCGCCGTCGTGAGCAGACCCGATCGAACGGCCGACGCCGGCCACTTGTGGCTCCAGCGGATCGCGCCCGTCCGATAGTCGATCGCCTGCAGCATGGATTCCGACCAGCCGCCACGGTCGGTCCCGCCCCACCCCGCAGGATTGTCGCTGAGATCGTACAGGTAGTACACGCTGAAGGCGCGCGACGCGTTCACGTAGAAGAGGCCCGTCTTGGGACTGAACGAGGGCGACGGCCAGTTGGCCGCCCCGCCTTGATTCGGCGAGACGAGCGCGCCGTCGATCTGCGGCATCTTGCCCGGATCGGGAATGGGTTGCCCCTTCGCGTCGTTCCCCTTCGACCAGTTCGTCTTGACGAACTCGGTCGAGACGATCGCCTGACCGTTCGTCCGATCGAGCACGAAGAAGTGCCCGTTGCGCGAGGCTTGCGCGACGAGCTTGCGTGGACGGCCGTCGATTGTCCCGTCGATGAGTACGGCCGGTTCGGTCGCGTCCCAGTCGTGCGTGTCGTGCGGCGAGGCCTGGAAGTGCCACGCCATTTTCCCGGTGTCGAGATCGAGCGCGACGATGGACGCGGTGAAGAGGTTGGCGCCGGGACGATTCTTGTTCGCGACGACCGGTTGCGGATTGCCCGTCGTGAGATAGACGAGGTTCAGTTCTGGATCGTAGGTGACCGGCTGCCACGTCATGCCGCCGCCGTGACGAGCGGTCTCGAGATCGGGCCACGTGTCGAGTCCCGGATCGCCCGCCTTCTGCGGCACGGTGTACCACCGCCACTGCAACGCGCCGGTCGCGGGATCGCGCGCGTCGAGATAGCCGGGATTGTCCATGTCGTCGCCGCTCACACCGGTCATCAGATGGTTCTTGATGATGACGGGCGCCGTCGACGCGTAGTAGAAGAGGTCCGAATCGCAGAGGCGCGTGTCCCAGCGGTGCGAGCCGTCCGTCATGTCGAGCGCGACGAGGTGGCAGTCCGGCGTCTCGAAGTAGAGCGTGTCGCCGAGCGCGGCCATGCCGCGATTGCCGAGATGGTTGCCGCCCTCGGACGCCCACGCGTAATGCCAGAGCTCGCGCCCCGTACGAGCGTCGACGCCGTAGGCATGGTCGGGCGTCGAGAAGTACAGCACGCCATTGATCTCGAGCGGCGTGGCCTTGATGGGACCGCCGCCGGGTGCCTGGTAGATCCAGGCGAGGCTCAAGGCCTTGACGTTCGCCGTCGTGATGTCGGTGAGCGTGCTGTAGCGGCGCGCCGTGTAGTCGCCGTTGAAGGTCGGCCACGTGTCGGTCGGCGGCTGGCCGAGCGCCGATGGAGCCAAGCCCTGTTGGGCGGTCAAGGCCACGGCCGCCGCCATCATCAGTCCCAACGCGACCATCGTCCGTGTCATGACAGCGTCACCAGATACGCCACCAGGTCGTGAATCTGCTGGTCGGTGATCCGATCCAGCAGCGCGTGGTGGGCGGCGAGCGGATCGGCCACGACCACCTTGGCGAGCGACGCGCGCGACACGACGTGCGTCACGCCCGCCTCATCGCGGTAGGTCACGAAGAAGTCATCGTCGTCGACGAGCGTGCCCGTCAGGACGGCGCCGCGCTTGGGCGTGAGCGTGACGGTGATCGCCGTGCGATCGGGCTCAGCCGCGCCACGCCCCCGGCCGCGACCACGGCCGCGCGCGGGACTCGGAAAGAGCAGGCGCTGCTGCAGATCGACGGGGCTCGGCACCCGGCCGCCGATGCCCGCCAGATCGCCCGTCGTCGAATGACACGCCGTGCAGCCTCCCGCGCCGTTGAAGAAGGCCCGGCCTGCGTCGGCGTGTCCGGTCACGACGTCCTGCGGCCTGAAGCTCGACGATCCGCGCAGCGTGTCGTTCACGCGATCGCGCAGGAACTGCATGACGTCGCGGACCTCGGCTTCCGAGATCTCGGCGCTCGGCCGGCCGCTTTGCGTCGGAGGGCCCTTGGCGAGGAACGGCCCGAGCTGGTCGCCGGCGCGATCGTGCAGCACGAGCGTGGACTGGATGAGGCTCGGCGCCGAGTTGGTGCCGCGCGCCGACGCGCCGTGACACGTGATGCACTCGACCGACCAGACGTGGCGTCCGCGTTCGACGGCTGCCGGATCGACGATGGGCCGGTCGGCGGGCCCGACGTTCGGACGCGGTCCCACCGAACCTTGCGCGCGCGCTCCAGCCGGTGTGCCGCGTGCGGCCCCACGGCCCGCGGCGCCGCGACCGCCTCGTCCGCCCGCAGCCTGCGGCGCGGCCGCGGCCGCGGCCGCGACGGCGGGACTCTGGTCACGATTGCGGAGCCCCGGGCTCTGAGGCCCGGGGATCTGAGCGGGCGTCCCCGATGGCGCGGGTGCGGCTGCGGTCGCCGGGAGATCGCCGGCGAACGCGCGTCGAATGAGCGCGATCGCGATTGGCGCGTCGTGCGCGAAGTCGTTCGCGTGCGCCTCGATGCTGATGCCGCGGTCGGTCGCGTTCGGCCGATCCTCGTACCCGATCGCGCGCAGCGCGGCGAAGAACGGCGCGTAGTCGAACTCCGACCAATCGAGCGGGAAGACGCGGCCCGTGGGATTCGCCATATGGAGATGGCGAATGTGCGTCTTCGCTTCCTGGATGATCGATGGATCCTCGTGCTCGCTCGCGAGGTGGTAGAAGTCGACGATCATCTCGAAGTTCGGATCGTTGACCGCGTTGACGAGCGCGAAGCCCTCGACGGCCGAGTTGATGATGTTCGACTCCTGGCGGCGCAACGGCTCGAGCGCGATCGTGATGTCGAACGTCCGCGCCAGCGCGGCCGCGCGCCGGCCGAAGTCGACGAGCTGGGCGAACGCCTGATCTTTCGGAAAGCCGTCGGGCACGCGCCGCGATCCGCCGCTGCCGAACACGAGGATGTGGACGCCGAGCCGCTGCAGGCGCGGAAACACTTTGCGCATGTAGGCGAGCTGGGCCGCTGGATCGACGGCCGGGCCGGTCACCTTGAGGTTGCCGGGAAGAAAGAGATTCGTCACCGGCACGGGCAGACCGGACGCGGCGACACGGCGGGCCGCCTCGTCGAAGGCGTCATCGGACAGCCCGGCGATCTCCGTCGTGCCGAGCTCGATGTAGTCGAAACCGGCGGCCTTGACGGCGTCGAGCTCCTTCAGCGACCCGCAATAGCCCACCTGGATCCCGCGCGCGGCCTGCGCCGCGACGGGCGCGCCGCTCGCGAGCACCACCAGTGTGGCGACGGCTGCGCGAAGCGCTCGTCTTATGACATCAACGTTGACGTGAGATCTCACTAGTCATACCTCACGGTCGATACGGCGAGCGCCGCAACCGGACGCATCTCGACACGCGCCACTCGTCACGGGCACGCGACGGACGGCGCATTGTAGCAGACGATTCATCCAGTCGAGGCGCAAGAACTCGCCGCCTGGCGACCCGCCGCGAGGCGGTGCATTCTGCTTGATCGTGTACTGGCGCCGTGTATAATCACCGGCCAACTTGTATTATCACTTTACGCACTAGTCGATTCAGTGCGGTCCTCATCAGAGACCTCTCGGTCGCTGGAACGGTCCTGCCACCGTCCCACTTCGCCCGGCGTGTCTCGACGACGAGGCCGGAGGTGCGGCACCGCTCGCGCGGCACGTTCCCCCGGACGACAGCGACCACCCGATGACGCGAGGCCGCCGTGTCCGCGCCCCAGCCACGGCCCACCACTACCGGAGGACCACATCATGGGACGAACACTGCTCAGATGGACGACGTCGTGGATGATCGCCGCGCTCCTCGCGGCCGCGCCCGCGCTGGCTCAGGTCAGCACGGGCACGGTCTCGGGCACGGTCAAGGACACACAGGGCGGCGTGCTGCCGGGTGCCACGGCGACACTCATCAGTGACACGCGCGGAACGGCGTCGGCGCCGGTGACGACCAGCCGCACCGGCGACTTCGTCTTCGTCAACATGCCCGCCGATACCTACACACTGGTCATCGAGATGCCGGCGTTCAAGACGCTCCGGCGTCCCGAGGTCGACGTGAGCGCGGCCACGCGTACGAGTCTCGGCACGCTCGTACTCGAAGTCGGCGGCGCCACCGAAACGGTCACCGTGACCGATGAAGCGCCGATGATCCAGGCGACGACCGGCGAGCGCTCGTTCACCGTCACGACGCAGTCGGTCGCGAATCTCCCGATCGCGAATCGGAGTTTCGCCTCGCTCGTCGACCTGACGCCAGGCGTCAACGGCGGCAACCGCGTCGGCGACTCGTCGTCGACGGGCGGCGGTTCGAACAACTTCATGATGGATGGCGTCTCGACGGTCGAGCCCGGCAGCAACCGGCTGATGGTGGCCGTCAACGTCGAGTCGATCGCCGAGGTCAAGGTGCTCACGTCGAACTATCAGGCCGAGTACGGCCGGTCGAGCGGCTTGCAGGTCACGGCGATCACCAAGAGCGGCAGCAATCAGTTCCACGGGTCGCTCTACGACGTCGAACGCAATTCGGACTGGAATGCGAACAGCCGCACGAACATTCTCAACGGCGATCCGAAGACGACGACCAAGGAGCGCGACTGGGGGTATTCGATTGGCGGTCCGATCGGCAAGCCGGGCGGCAAGAACAAGCTGTTCTTCTTTTACGCGCAGGAATTCCAGCCGCGCACGACCGGCAACAACGTCGTGTCGTTCCGTGTGCCGACCGCGCTCGAGCGGCAGGGCGACTTCTCCGAGACGACCGACAACAACAACAATCCCTTCCCCTACATCCGCGATTCACGGCTGTCGGGCTCGTGCAGCGCGTCGAACCGGTCGGCGTGCTTCGCCGACGGCGGCGTCCTCGGACGGATTCCGGCCGACCGGCTGTATGACACCGGCCTCAACATTCTGAATCTCTATCCGCTCCCGAACGTCACCGGACAGGGCGCCTACAACTATCAGCTCACGCGGCCGACCCAGAGCCTCACGTCGTGGCAGCCGGTCGTGCGCGTCGACTATCAGCCGTGGACGACGTTCCGCGCCACGGTCAAATACGCGGGATGGGGCCAGCCGCGCCGGACGATTCTCGGCTCGCTGCCGGGGTTCAACGACACGCAGATGAACCATCCGAGCGTGCCGCTGCTGGCGATCTCGGCCAACTACAACCTCAACGACACGACGTTCCTCGAGGTGACCGGCGGCCACACCGGCCACAGCCAGGCTGGCTGCGGCTTGAACGGCGCGGGCGTCAACTTCTGCACGGCCGGATTCCCCATGAATCCGATCGCGAACCGCTTCAACTCCGGCCTCGACGGCATTCCCTATCTCTTCCCGGACGCCGTCATCGTCCCGTCCGGTTCGTATCAGCTCAAGGCGTTGCAGCAAGTGTCCCCGCCGATCTTCGACGGCACGCGCGTGCTGCTGCCGCCAGCGTTCCAGTGGGGCAGCCGCATCGGCAATGATCCGCCGAACCTCGTGTATCCCGGCTTCGCCGATCGCGACTCGATCAACGACATCGCCGGGAGCCTGACGAAGGTCGCCGGCCGGCACACCATCAAGGCCGGCTTCTACAACCAGCACGGGACGAAGCAGCAGAACCAGGGCAATCCGTTCGGCACGCTGAACTTCGGCAACGACGCCAACAACCCGATCGACTCGGGCTTCGGCTTCGCCAATGCCGCGCTCGGCATCTTCAGCTCCTACTCGCAGGCCTCGCAGTTCGTCGAAGGCGACTACGTGTACACGAACACCGAGGCCTACATCCAGGACAACTGGAAGGTGACGAGTCAGCTCACGCTCGACTACGGCCTGCGCTTCGTCCACCAATCGCCGCAATACGACACCGAGTCTCAGGCCGCGAACTTCCTGCCGGAGAAATACTCGGTCGACCCGGCGCCCGCGCTGTACGTGGCGGCGTTCGCGAACGGCGTCATGCCGTGCTCGGGCACGAACCGGCAGGCGCAGAACCCGCTGACCGGCGAGTTGCTCGGCCCGGGATCGTCGCTCGCGATCGGCACCATCGTGCCCGGCTCGGGTGACACGACCGACGGACTCTTCGTCGCCGGCCAAGGCATCGCGAAGACCGCCTACACCTGGCCAGCGCTCGTCGTCGGTCCGCGCTTCGGCATGGCCTACGACGTGACCGGATCGCAGCGCCTGGTGCTGCGCGGCGGCGCGGGACTCTTCTTCGATCGGCCGAGCGGCAACTCCGTGTTCGCGCAAGTCACCAATCCGCCCACGCTCGAAAACGCCACGGTCCACAACGGGCAACTGCAGAACCTCGGGTCGGCCGGCTTGGCGACGGCCGTGGCCCCGACGCTCGCCGTCTTCGAGTACGACAGCGACATCCCGTCGTCAGTCCAGTGGAACGCCGGCGCGCAGATGGCGCTGCCGTGGAACACGACGCTCGACGTCTCCTACGTCGGCCAGCACGGGTACAACATCCTGCAGGGCGTGAACCTCAACGCGGTCGACTTCGGCACGGCGTTTCTGCCCGAGTACCAGGATCCGACGCTCGCGCCGAGCTCGACGGCCGGCGCGTCGGCCGTCACGGGCGATCAGATGCGCGCCATTCGCGGCTACTCGTCGATCAACCAGACGGCGAGCTGGATGTGGCGCACCTATCACTCGGTCCAGTTCTCCTTCCAGCGCCGGTTCACGCACGGACTGTCGTTCGGCTTCAACGACACGATCGGGATTTACGATCACCAGAACCTCGCGCCGCGGCTCGATCATCGGCCGGATGGATCGTTCGTCGTGCGCGCCGATCAGCAGGCGGCCGAAGATCTGCTCGGCAACAACAACCCGCAGACGCACATCATGAAGGCGAACTTCGTGTGGGACCTGCCCGACTACCGCGGCGAGGGACCGCTCGCGCGGACCGTGGGCCTCATCGTGAGCGACTGGCAGTTGGCCGGTATCTGGACGGCGGCGACCGGCGGCGCGTACTCGGTCGGCTTCAGCTACCAGAACGGCGGGTCGAACGTGAACCTGACCGGCTCGCCCGACTACGGCGCGCGCGTACGCATTGTCGGCGACCCGGGCGATGGC
>CALFMR010000166.1 GCA_937880585.1 uncultured Acidobacteriota bacterium | reverse complement strand
CGCAGATCGCGCGCGATGCCGAGCCAGGACAGCAGGCAGAGCAGGTAGTAGGTCGGGTCGATCTCCCACCACCGGATGCCCTGGCGCGTGCTGGACATGAAGTAGTGGTGGTTGTTGTGCCAGCCCTCACCCATCGTGACGATGGCCAGCAAGAAGTTGTTGCGGCTTTCGTCGGGCGTGGGGAAGCGGCGCGTGCCCCAGATGTGCGTGAGCGAGTTGATGAGGAACGTGCCGTGGTAGAGCACCACGGTCGAGACGAGGAAGCCCCAGACGAACGCGGCGTATCCGCCGAGCCACCAGATGGCGGCGCCGTAGATCACCCACGGCAGCAGGTGGAAGCGATCGAGGAACCGCAGCTCCGGGTAGCGGCTGAAGTCCGAGATGCGGCGCGGATCGTAGTCGTCGTACTCGTCCGACAGGATCCAGCCGAGGTGCGACCACCAGAAGCCTTCGTGTACCGGCGAGTGGAGATCGCTCTTGCGGTCGGAGTTCAGATGGTGATCGCGATGGTGCGCCGCCCACCAGAGCGCGCCCTTCTGACCCGACGTCTGCGCGAGGAACGCGAGACAGAACTGCCAGAAGCGATTCAGCTTGAACGATCGATGGCTGAAGTACCGATGGTACCCGCCCGTGACGCCGAACATCCGAAGGAAATACGAGCCGGCCAGCCACGCAATCAGGCCGGGCGTGAACGGCACGGTGAACACGAGGAGAACGGACGCGTGAAGGAGAATGAACGGGAGCATCGCCCCCAGGTCGTAGTTCTTCTGCTTTGCGAGGGCGACTGTCATTCCACCATCCCGGTCATCGGCCATTCCAGCGGATCCCGGCGGCGGACGCTCACCGGCACGCAATCAACAAGTGTATCACTGTTGCACCGACTGGCTCTGAACGCCGCGTATTTCGCACGGTTCTGCAACGACGACGATCGGGCGCCCTCCGATCAATCGACGTCGAGGCGCGATCAGTTGAGCGGGAGATCGAGGGCCGCCGCGAACTGGCGCAGCCAGTCGAGCACGGCGCGGCGGTGGTCGGGGCCGACGAGCAGGAACTGCTTCTGGACCGGCGTGAGCGCGCGCAACGACTCGTCCGTGTAGTCGAAGTAGTTGCTCCGGCGCACGAGCGCCGTGCCGGCCGGCGCGTCGGGCGTCTCGGCGAGCAACTCGATCGCGCGCGCGATGGCGGTGTCGAAGTTGCCGCCCGGATGGCCGAGGTCGATGTACGCCTCGTCGAAGAGTGGCTTGACGTTCACGTAAAGCTGCGCCGCGTCCGCGGGCGAGACCGACGTCAAGGCTCCGGCCGCCGCGTTCCAGCGCGCATAGCTCGCCGGATCGATCGGTCCCGATGCCGACCCCGTGATGGCGACGTGCGACGCCGGCCGCAGCGCCTTGAACGGCTCTTCCGGTGTCCGGCCGTCGCCGATCTGGACGACCGCGAGCGCCGCGCCACGGACGACGCCCTTGGTCGCGAGAAGACGTGCGAGCGTGGGATTTTTCGAGAGCGCGCTGACGAGCGTCCGCAGAAGCCCGTCGGACGCGTCGAGTGCCGGAAGCGCGATGGGCTGCGGCTTGGGTCGCCCCGAGGCGACCGGCACGTCGGTGGCCGTCGTCGGCGCCGGCGGCGCGGTGCCCGGCTGGGCCCGGCTCATCCACCAGAACATCAATGCGGCGCCGGCCACGATGCCCGCGACGACGGCCGCGATCCAGCGCGCGGCCGACCGCCGGGGCGGCGAGGGCGGCGGCGTCGAGGCCAACGGCCGATCGAGGTGCAGATCTTCGAACGCCATTACGGTCTTAGACGCACAGCATACCTCGATAGTCCGGCCGTTCGGCCAGCCGATCGCCGCGGCCGCGCGATCCGTTCACAGGCGGCCTGTTCACCACCGGCGCGCACGTTCGTCCGGGGCCGCGTCCTTGTACAATGCCGCCATGACTCCATCCGTGCTGGACGCAATCACCCGTCAAATCGCCGCTGAGTTCGGGGCGTCGTTCTCGTACCTGTCGATGGCCGCCTGGTGCGAGCACCACAAGTTCATGGGCGCCGGCCAGTGGCTGCGCGCGCAGAGCCAGGAGGAGCACGGTCACGCCATGAAGCTCTTCAACTTCGTGCTCGCGCGCAACCATCCGGTGCAACTGCCCGGCATCGACCAGCCGCGCGGCGAGTTCGCGTCGATCGTCGACGTCTTCGAGCGCGCGCTCGCGCAGGAGCAGGAAGTCAGCCGCAACATCGACGCGCTCTACGAGCTGGCGTTCCGCGAGAAGGTCTTCGCGGCCATGGCCGAGCTGCAGTGGTTCATCACCGAGCAGGTCGAGGAAGAGAAGACCGTCAGCGAGATCGTCGCCAAGCTGCACATGGTGAAGGACGACCCGGCGTCGATCCTCGACGTCGATCGCGAGCTCGGCGGCCGTCGCGACGAGGGCGACGAGGAGGCCGATCGCGGCGCGAAGCACGCGCGTTGAGGCGCGGCGGGCCGATCCGCGCCGATCAGTGCGTGAGATCGGCCTGCGCGGCCTCGACCGTGTCGAAGCGCTGGAAGACGTCGCCGAGGCCGGCCATCGTGAGAAGCTCGACGACGCGCTCCGGCGTGCCGATGAGGCTGAGCCGGCCACCCTGCCGGCTCACCGTGATGTGCGCGGCAATCAGCTCGCCGAGCCGCGTGCTGTCGATGTAGTGGACGCCCGACAGGTCGAGCAGCACGTGCCGCGCGCCGCGCCGGAGCACATCGGCCACGGCTTCCTTCAGCATGCCGGGATCGTCGTTGATCGTGAGACGGCCGTCGAGCGCGATGATGCCGACGTTGCCGTCGAGGCGGCCATGAATCTGCACGCGCCGATCATACCTAAACCACATGCCTCTTGACGCGACGCTCAACGCTATCCGCCGGCCGCCCACGCCGCTGAACGAGCCCGTGCGGTCGTATGCGCCGGGCACGCCGGATCGGGCCGCGCTCCGCGCACGCCTCGACGCCATGGCCGGCGAGCGCGTCGACATCCCGCTCGTCATCGGCGGCCGCGACGTTCGCACCGGCCGCACGCGTCCCGTCGTCATGCCGTGCGATCACGGCCACGTGCTCGCCGACTGCCACCAGGCCGGCCCGCGCGAGATCGCTCGTGCGATCGAGTCCGCGCGCGTCGCTCAGCGCGAGTGGGCCGCCTGGCCTTGGGAAGATCGCGCCGCCGTGTTTCTGAAGGCCGCCGAGCTCGTCGCTGGCTCTCGCCGC
The DNA here is from genome assembly GCA_937880585.1 of uncultured Acidobacteriota bacterium. Classification (GTDB taxonomy): domain Bacteria; phylum Acidobacteriota; class Vicinamibacteria; order Vicinamibacterales; family SCN-69-37; genus CALFMR01. The sequence continues at coordinate 17,444 of CALFMR010000166.1, read as the reverse complement.
GCCACGCTCAATGCGGCGACGATGCTGGGGCAGGGCAAGACGGTGCATCAGGCCGAGATCGACGCGGCGTGCGAGCTCGTCGACTTCTGGCGCTTCAACGTCGCCTACGCCGCTGACCTCGTCACCGCGCAGCCCGACAACAGCGCGGGCGTGTGGAACCAACTCGACTACCGGCCGCTCGAAGGCTTCGTCTACGCGATCTCGCCGTTCAACTTCACCGCGATTGCCGGCAACCTGCCGACCGCGCCCGTGCTGATGGGCGGCGTCGCGATCTGGAAGCCCGCGTCGGCGGCCGTGCTCAGCGCGCACGACATCATGCGCGCGCTCGTCGAGGCGGGACTGCCGCCCGGCGTCATCAACTTCGTTCCCGGGCCGGCCGGCGTCGTGAGCGACGCGCTGCTCGCGTCGCCGGATCTCGCCGGCATTCACTTCACGGGCAGTACGGCCGTCTTCCAAGGGTTGTGGCAGGCCGTGGGCGTCAATCTCGCGCGCTATCGCAACTATCCGCGCGTCGTTGGCGAAACCGGCGGCAAGGATTTCGTCCTGCTGCACCCATCCGCCGATCCGCAAGCGGCTGCCGTCGCGATCGTCCGCGGCGGCTTCGAGTACCAGGGCCAGAAGTGCTCAGCCGCGAGTCGCATCTACGTGCCACGGTCGCTCTGGAAGGATGTCCGCGATCGCGTCGTCGCCATGATGCGGGCGATCACGATGGGCGACGTGCGTGATTTCAGCCACTTCATGGGCGCCGTCATCGATCGCGCCGCGTTCGATCGCATCCGCGGGTATCTCGTCCATGCGAAGCGAACGGCGCGTATCGTCGAAGGCGGACGCGCGGACGGACGGCGCGGCTATTTCATCGCCCCCACGCTCGTCGAGGTATCCGATCCAGCGCATCGGTTGATGCGCGAGGAAGTGTTCGGACCCGTCGTCGCCGCGTATGTCTATCCCGATCGGCGATGGACGGAGACGCTCGATCTCGTCGATCGGACGTCGCCCTATGCCTTGACCGGATCGATTTTCGCGCGCGACCGGCGCGCGATCCGCGAGGCCACGGCCGCGCTGCGCTACGCAGCGGGCAATTTCTACGTCAACGACAAACCGACGGGCGCCGTCGTCGGCCAGCAGCCATTCGGCGGCGCGCGGGCATCGGGCACGAACGACAAGGCGGGATCGCCGCTGAACCTCTTGCGGTGGGTGAGCGCGCGCACGATCAAGGAAACGCTGGCGCCGCCCGACGACTACCGGTATCCGTACATGGCGGACGACTAGTCTGGCGCTTGCCCGATGACGGGCCGTCCCGCTATCATCGCGGATTGTTTCCCGGTGTTCTGGTCTGACGGGCGGCTTCTCGCCCCCTTTCGTTCGAGTCTCATTCCGTGACACATCATCAACGCGTCGCCATTCTCGTCGGCGGGGGGCCCGCCCCCGGCATCAACAGCGTCATCGCCGCCGCGTCCATCCGCGCCGGCCTCGAAGGACTGGAGGTCATCGGCATCCGCGACGGCTTCCAGTGGCTCATGCAGGGAGACGTCGACCACGTCGAGCCGCTCCCGATCGACAAAGTCAGCCGCATCCACTTCCGTGGCGGATCGGCGCTCGGCACGTCGCGCGCGAATCCCACGACGAGCGCGGCCTATCTCGAGACGGTCGTCGCCTCGCTCCAGAAGCTGAACGTCGCACAGCTCATCACGATTGGCGGCGACGACACGGCCTTCTCGGCCATGCGCATCGAGGCGCAAGCCGCCGGCCGGCTGCGTGTCGTGCACGTGCCGAAGACGATCGACAACGACCTCGATCTGCCGCCGCACGTCGACACGTTCGGCTACCAGACGGCGCGTCACTACGGCGTCGAGATCGTCAAGAGCCTGATGGTCGACGCCAAGACGACGTCGCGGTGGTACTTCGTCATCGCGATGGGTCGCAAGGCGGGGCACCTCGCGCTCGGCATCGGCAAGGCGGCGGGCGCGACGATCACGCTCATCGGCGAAGAGTTCACGACGCCCGTGCGGCTGCAGACGATCGTCGACACGCTCACGGCGGCGATCATCAAGCGGCGGTCCCAGGGACGCGAGGACGGCATCGCCGTCATCGCCGAAGGCGTGACGCTCGATCTCGATCCACGCGATTTCCAGGAGATGGGTGACGTCGAGCGCGACGCGCACGGGCACATCCGCCTGGCCGAGGTGAACCTCGGCGAGATCCTGAAGACGCGCGTCGGCGCGCGGCTGCGCGAGTTCGGGCTGAAGACGACGATCACCGAGAAGAACATCGGCTACGAGCTGCGCTGCGCCGACCCGATTCCCTTCGACATCGAGTACACGCGCGATCTCGGCTACTGCGCGGCGAAGTACCTCATCGAGGGCGGCAACGCCGCGATGATCTCGATCCAGGGCGGCCACTTCGTGCCGGTGCCGTTCAGCCAGATGGTCGACGCGGCCACCGGCCGCACGCGCGTGCGGCTCGTCGACGTGACGTCGGCGCGCTACGCCATCGCGCGGCGCTACATGATCCGCCTGCGGCGCGACGACTTCGAGGACGCGGAGGCGCTCGCGACGATCGCGGCCACGGCGCACCTGTCGGTCGACGATCTGCGTCGGCAGTTCGCGTACCTCGTCGAGAACGAACCCGCGCCGCTCGTGTTGAAAGAGGACGCAAAGGGCTGATCAGCTTTCCCTCTCCGCCCGCGCCCAGCGCCGCGCGAGGGCCGCGGGATCGGCCAGGTGTCGCAGTAGGCGGTCCGCGCCTCGGACGCCGTAGCCCGAGTTGAGAAGCGCGTCGGCCGCTTCGAGGCTGCGGAGCCAGGTGCGAAGGCCGCTGCCCATGTGCAGCGGCCAGCTCGCGAAGGCGTGCGCGGCCAGGAAGCGTCGCGTGATGTGTTCCGCGGGCCGCGGTTCGCGCGGTGCGGCGTCGGACATCCGGAGATCCGACGGGACGGCGTCCAAGACGTCGGCAATCAGTTCGGCCGCGGGCGGTGTGTGGCTGTCGCGGCGCCGGTCCGTCGCGAACGCCGCTTCGATTCGCGTTGTGAGCGCGCCTTCGCCCGGCCGCCAGTTCCGCACGTCGTCCACGATAGCGCCGAGCCGTGCGAACGTGTCGGCGGTCGATGCGGCATCGGTGGTGATGAGCGCGACGCTCCGCCCTTCCCACACCGATACGGCGTCCCAATCCATCAGCAGATTCGGACGAAGGAGCGGCGGCAGGCTTGCGCGCGCGTCGAGGCCGACGTACTCGCCGTCCGATGGAAACGCCGGGGCGTCGTCGACGATGCGGACGGGATCGCGCGAGTCGAGGAGCGCCGCGGCCGTCGGGCAGAAGTGCGACAGCGTAAGGGAGGCGCCGCGCGGATCGACGACCACGACGCGCGGGAATTGGCGGCAGGCGAGCGGCAGCGCGGCATGACCGGCGGCGCGATGCACGCCGCAGTGATGACCGGTCGTCGCGTCGTAGAAGACGCAGGCGCCAGTCTGCGTCGTCGCCAGCAGCGCGGGTGTTTCGGGCGGCGCGCCGGTCGGCACGACGAGTGCCTCGGCGGCGGCGCCTTCGGTCGTGTGGCGTATGCCGATCCGCGAGGCCGCCGCCATCAGGCCATGGACGCGATCGGCCTCGACGGGAATCGGCCAGCCGGCGGTGCAGCAGGCGCCGCTGTCGCGGCAGCGGTAGGTCGCGTGAAACGAGAGACAGCGCGTCACGGGAGGTGGCGCCGAGTGCAGTCCGGCGGTGTCGCGGTCGGCCGCGGCCGTCGAGTCGAAGAGGCCATGTATCTATGACGCATCGTGTGACGTTCTCGATCTTCGTCCTTTCCGTGATGCTGCTGCCGGCGACGGCCCGCGCGCAAGCACCGGAGCCGCCCACGCCGCCAGCCCCAGCGCCAGCCACCGTGCCGCCCCCCAAACCATGGACCGCATCGCTCGCGGCGGGCCTCGCGCTCACGGGCGGCAACACGCAGACGACGACGACCAACCTGTCGTTCGCCTTCGAGACGGACAAGACGCGGCGTCACGTCGTGAGCGCCGAGGGCTTGAACATTCGATCCTCCCAGGACGGCGCGGCCATCGTCGATCGATCCAGCGCGTCGGCGCGCGACCAGTACGCACTCACGCCACGCAGCTACGTGTTTGGCCAGGTGCAGTACGTGCGCGACGTGTTCAAGAGCATCGAGTATCTCGTCGCGCCGACCGCCGGCGCGGGCGTGAAGCTGATCGACGAGGAGACGACGACGCTCTCGACCGACCTGTCGGTCGGTGCCGTGGCGGAGAAAGACGACGACACGCCGCGCACGACGTCGACGGCCGTGACGTTCAACGAGAAGGCGTCGCACAAACTCTCGGCGGGCGCTGACGTCACCCAGTCTTATTCGGCGCTCTGGAGCGGCGGCGGTCACGGCGTGCTGCACACGTTCCAGGCCGGCGTCGCGGCCAAGGTGAACGCGCACGTGCAGATCAAGGTGGACGCCATGGACACCTATCGCACGCGCACGTTCGAGGATCGCGTGAAGAAGAACGACACGGCGCTCTTGACGTCGCTCGGCTTTACGTTCTGATCAGCCTGCCGCTAGCGGTATAGTCGGGCCGTGTCCGACACGCGGCCCCGTTCGGTCAGCCACCATGCGGCTGACAACCTCGCGTTCATTCGCGCGGCGATGGAGCGGTCGTCCACGTTCACCGCGGTCGCCGGCGCCGGTGGGATCATCGTCGGCGGCATCGGTGTGGGCGCGGCCATGGTCGGCGCGATGCAGCCCACGGCTGAACGTTGGCTGTGGACGTGGCTGTGCGCGGCCACGCTGGCGGTGCCCGTCGAACTGGTCGCGATGGCGCGGAAAGCGCGTCGCGTGGGGCTGACGTCGAGCAACGCGACCGCGCAACGGTTCGCGCTGGGCATCGCGGCGCCGCTCGTGGCCGGGGCCGCGATCACCTATGCGTTGTGGACGACTCGCGATTTTGCCGTGATGGCGCCCACGTGGCTGGTGTCGTACGGCGTGGCCGTCATCACCGGCGGAATGTTCAGCGTGCCGGTCGTTCGGGCGACGGGTGTCGGTTTCATCCTGGTCGGCGTCGCCGCCGTTCTCACGCCCGTTGCCTGGCGCGATGTGTGGTTGGGCGGCGGATTTGGCGGGCTCCATCTGCTCTGCGGGTTCTACATTGCGAGGTATCACGGTGGCTAGGTCCGCAGCCGTGCGGAGTCCCATGACCGCGGGTGCGCATGAGACGTCACGCCGGCCGGTGAGTGTCGCGCCGGTGTCGGCGATTGCGACGGCGCTCGATCGGCTCCTTCACGATCGCATGCGGCTCGGCATCGTCAGCGCGCTGGCGGCGGCCGGGACCCTGTCGTTCACCGATTTGAAGACGTCGCTGAACGCGACGGACGGCAATCTCAGCATCCATGCGCGCAAGTTGGAAGAGGCCGGCTACGTGTCGTGCGCGAAGACGTTTTCCGGACGCACGCCGCGAACGGAATATCGTCTCACCTCCGTCGGACGACGGGCGCTCGAGAAGTATCTCGATCACATGGACGCTATTATCCGGGCCGCACGGAGAGAAGAATGATGGCAAAGACACCCACGCCCGCCGACGTTGTCGATCGCGATCTGCCGACGCGGCGCGACCTGCTGCAGATGGCCGCGGCCGCGATGGCGCTGCCGGGCGCGCCGCGATTTTTCTCCGCGTGGTTCGCATCAGCCCGCACGGTGGGCCAGTCGGGCATGGGCCCGATGCCGGCGCCGCCCGAGCCGCCACTCCTGGATCACTACACGCCGGCATTCTTCGACGCCGAGGACTTCGCCGCACTCGAGGCGTTCACCGAGATTCTGATTCCGACCGATGACACGCCGGGCGCGCGCGACGCGCACTGCGCCCACTTCATCGACTTCGTCCTGCAGGCGTCGGTCGGCGTCGACGAGCCCACGGTGACACGCTGGCGAGCCGCGTTGCGATCGCTGCGCGCGGCGGGCTTCCACGCGGCGGATGCGAGCGGCCGGGCGACGCTGGTCGAGGCGATGTCGCTACCCGAGCGTGACCGCACGGCCACGCATCCGGCCTATGCCGCCTACCGGCTCATCAAGCAGCAGACGACGTTCGCGTTCTATACGTCGCGCGCGGGCATCATCGAGAACCTTGATTACCGCGGCGCCCGCTTCAACGGGAGCTTCCCGGCCTGCGAGCATCCCGAACACCATCGGGTGTGACGGGGACAAGTTCAAAGTTTGCGGAGCATTCGATGGCGCAGACGAAATACGACGCAATCGTGGTTGGGTCGGGGGCGTGTGGGGGATGGGCCGCGATGGCGCTGGCCGACGCCGGGCTCAAGGTGCTGATGCTCGAGGCCGGTGCGCGCATCGATCCGGCGCAGGACTTCCGGCACACGTTCCTGTATCAGTGGGACTATCGCGGCCGGGGCAAGCCGGGCCTGCTGCGGCGCTATGCGGGCAGCGAGCGCAACTACCGCATCATGATCGACAACGTCGAGAACCCGTACACGACGGCGCCAGACACGGTCTACTCGTGGGGGCGATCGCGGTGCCTCGGTGGACGGACGCTGCACTGGGCGCGGGCGACCGACCGGATGGCCGACTACGAGTTCAAGGCCGCGTCGCGTGACGGTTACGGCATGAACTGGGCAGTGTCCTACGCCGACATGGCGCCGTACTACGACCGCGTCGAACGGTTCATCGGCGTGAGCGGTGCGGCCGAAGGGCTGCCGCAGTTCCCCGACGGTGTCTTCCTGCCACCGATGGCGCTCAACTGCGCCGAAACGATCTTCACGGCCGCGTCCACGGCATTGGGGTGGCGATCGACGCCGCGCCGGCTCGCGCAGCTCACGCTGCCGCACAACGGCCGGCCGCCCTGTCACTACTGTGGAAATTGCGTCAACGGCTGCGACGTCGGCGCGATGTTCAATCCGATCGCGGTCACCTTGCCGCCCGCACTCCAGACCGGCCATCTCGAGATCCGCACCGACAGCATCGTCGCCGCCATCCGGATGAATCGCGAGAACCGCGCGCAGGGCGTCACCTACATCGAGCGCGACACGAAGCGGTCGGTGGACGTGGACGCGAGCTACGTCATCCTGGCGGCGTCAACGCTCGAGAACACGCGGCTCCTGCTGTTGTCGGCGAAAGAGGGGCTCGCCAACTCGAGCGGCACGCTCGGCCAGTACATGATGGACCAGATCGGCGGCGGGGGCGTGACCGGGTTCCTCCCGATCCTGCGCGGCGGACCGGCACGACTGGACGATGGCAAGATGTCGGGCCTCACGATTCCGAACTTCCAGAACATCGACGACAAGACGCAGCGCAAGGACTTCATCCGCGGCTACGTCATGAACGCGACCGGCGGCCAAACCGAGTACCCGCAGTTCGCGGCCAACGTGCCGGGCTACGGGTCGGAGTGGAAGAAGGAGATCAAGAGCCGTTACGTCGCGCAGGCGCGTGTGTGGAATGCCGGCGGCGAGATGCTCGCGCGCAAGGAGAACTTCGTCGAGCTCGATCCCGAGGTGAAGGATCACTGGGGCATTCCCGTGATCAAGATCCACTTCACGCACAGCGACAACGACTACAAGCTGCTCGACGATTTCCAGCAACGCGCCGAAGAGTTGTTCCGTCGGGCCGGCGGGGAAGTCATGCCGTCATTGCCGACGGGCGGACCGGTCGGATTTCCCGGTGCGCCGGGATCGCCTGACACCAACACGGCGCCGGTCCGAGGCGGCGGCGCGCGCGGCGCAGAGAGCTCGGGCGGGCGCGGCGGTCGTGCTGGAGCGGCCGGACGACGCCGGCCGCTCGGGGGATCGATTCACGAAGTCGGCACCGCGCGCATGAGCGTCGATCCGAAAGAGGGCGTGCTCAATTCGTTCTGCCAGACGCACGACATCCCGAACCTCTACGTCTTCGGCGGCAACGCCTTCCCGTCCACCGGCGACAAACATCCGACGCTGACGATGATGGCCCTCACCGCGAGAGGGTGCGATCACTTACTGGAGCAGATCAAAGGGCGCGCGTGATGCGCAGGCCGTCATCTTCTTTGCAGTGGCGCGGGGCCCCACCCCCGCGCTACGCGCTTCGCCGCCCTCGCTACGCTCGGGGGCTCGCGGTGTCAACTTTCTCAATGGCCTCGGGCGGCCTGTCCCGTGTCTGTGGAGCCCCGACCCTTCAGGGTCGGGAAGAATCGTAGTACTGCCGGTACCGCCCTCGGCGGAACAGCCAGCCGCCCAGCGGGCCGAGCCACTGCAGGACGTAGTGCATGTACCCGAGATCGATCATCTCGATGAGGTTGCCGTCCATGTCCTTCGCGAAGAAGAACGAATGGCCGCGCGGCGATCGTTCCGGGCGGCTGAGACACTCGACGCCTTTGCTCTGGAGATAGTCGTACCACCGCGGCAGGTTGCGCGCGTTGAAGGAAATGTGGGTCAGCCCGACGCGATTCCACGGTGGCGGCACGGGCGGCTGTTGCGGCTCGAAGGCGAAGATCTCGATCGTCGCGCCGCCGGGCACGCGAATCCATCCGATCTTGCAGCGCGGAGCCGGCGCGTCGACGCCGAAGAACGTCCGCACGCGGTCGGGCGGCGTGTCGGCGACGCCCACGAGCGGACAGCCGAACACCTCCCAGTAGAAGGCGACCGCGCGGTTGAAGTCCGACACCGTGATGCCGACGTGACTGAACGATCGGGCTCGCATGCCTAGATCTCCCTGAGGACTACCGCAGACGCGTCTCGATGAGATGATCGGCGACGCGCAGCGCCTGCGCCGCGATCGTCAACGCCGGATTGACCGCGGCCGATGACGGAAAGAACGAGGCGTCGACGACGAAGAGGTTGTCGAGATCGTGGGCGCGGCAGAACGGATCGAGGACGGATTGCCGTGGGTCGGTGCCGAAGCACAGCGTGCCGCACTGGTGCGTCGTGTTCGCGCTGCCGTGCGAGTGCGTCATCACTTTCCAGAAGCCGAGCCCCTTCAGGATGCGCGTCATCACCCGCACGAGCTCGCGGTGCGCGGTGGCGTTGTTCGACTGATAGGTGAGCCGGATGCGGCCGTGCTGTTCGACGGTCACGCGGTTCGTGTCGTTCGGCAGGTCCTCGGACATCGCGAGCCAGTCCACGCCCCGCGCGACCCATGCGTCGTAGGCCCAGAGGGGAATCCACGGCGCGACCGTCTGCGCCATGACGCCGTGCGTGCGGCCCTGCGACTGGATCTGGCCGAGCGGATATGGTGTATCCGGTCCCCGAAAGTAGAAGTCGTTGATCGCGACCGTCTTCTGAAAGACGTCCGTGTTCACCCGCAGCGGATCAAATCCCTGCATCATCGTCGCCAGGTGCGCCATGTAGCGGCGGCCAACGAGGCCTGACGAGTTCGCGAGGCCGTTCGGGTGCGCGTCGTTGGCCGAGCGCAGCAGCAGCGCGGCCGAATTCACGGCCCCGCACGAGACGATGACGAGGTCAGCCGAGACGAGGCGTCGCTCGCCCTGATGCACGATCTCGACTGACTCGACGCGCGCGCCGGTGCCGTCCGTGACGAGACGTTCGGCGTAGGCATCCGTCCAGAGCGAGACGTTCGGATGTGCGAGCGCGGGCTGCACGCAGCAGACCTCCGCATCGCTCTTCGCATGGACGCGGCACGGAAAGGAGTTGCACGTGTTGCAGAGCCGGCAGCCGTCCGGTTCACCGGGACGAATGAGCCCGAGTGGAAGCGGCGAGGGATGCAGGCCCTGAGCGCGCAGGCGTTCGACGATCGCGGCCATCCCGGGCGCGTGTGGCACCGGCGCGAACGGGAACGGATCGCGCGCGGGCTCGGTCGGATCGGCGCTGGCGTCGCCGTGGACGTGATACAGCCGCTCGGCGCGCGTGTAGTACGGCGCGAGCGTGTCGTAATCGATCGGCCAGGCGGGCGAGACGCCATCGCGATGTTCGAGCGCCTGGAAATCCTCGCGCCGAAGACGATAGAGCACGCTGCCCCAGAACTTGCTGTTGCCGCCGACGTTGTAGTGCGTGTAGGGAAGGAACGTGCCGCCGGCCGCGTCGAGCCAGCGTTCGCGCGTCCGATAGCGCAGGTGCTTCCAGACGGCGGTGGGATCCCAGTTCTCGGCTTCCTGCGGCACGACGCCGCCGCGCTCGACGACGAGCAGACGCGCCCCGGTCGGCGCCAGGGCATGAGCCATCGTGCCGCCGCCCGCGCCGCTGCCGATGATGAGGATGTCGTAGTGGTCGCGCGCCGCAGGCATCAGGCGCGGCCCTGCCCGGCGCGGACGGAAGTCGGCATCATGAATCGGACGGCCGCACGAGCCGGAGCGTCCGCGTTCGTCCGGACGCGGCGTCAGCTCTCCGCGGCACGTCGATCATCATATCCGGGCGCGCGGCGGATCTTGCGTGGGTGTGCCGTGCGGCCGCTGCGATGTGGCGATGACTCCCGGCTGGCAGGCGATACGTGTCGTATCCAGATAAGACCGTTGTTACCATTGCCGTATGCGTCATTCCAAAGCTCGCTTGACCGCGGCCGCGCGGCGGCGTCGGGATGCCATCGACGCGGCACTCGTCCTCCTGGCGGAAGACGACGATCAGATCGTGACGTCCGACCCCGACGACATCGAGCCCCTTGCGCGCGCGGCGGGGACGCACGTCGAAATCGTGCGCGTGTAAGCGGGGCCGTCGTGTCGGACGCCGCCGACAGGATCGGGCCGCGAGCCGCTATCGACGCCGCCGGACGTCATGGTAGCGTTCGCGCGCAGCATGCGTCCGACGCTCGATGTCATCATCGTGAATTGGAATGCCGGCGCCTGGCTGGCGCGCGGCCTGGACGCGCTGGCGCGCGTCCGGCCGACCGCCGGCACACTCACACGCGTCGTCGTTGTCGACAATGCGTCGACCGACGGATCGGCCGACGCGATCGACGCGCACGGGCTGCCGCTCACGATCATCGGCAACGCGGTCAACCGTGGCTTCGCCGCCGCCTGCAACCAGGGCGCGGCGGCGTCGACGGCTGACGTGCTGCTGTTCCTCAATCCCGACGCGCTCATCACGAGCGAGGCGATCGACGCGGCGCTCGGGACGTTCTCGGCGCCCGAGCACGCTGGCGTGGGCATTGCCGGCGTGCGGCTCGACGGCGGCGCCGCGCCGCCGCCCCTCGGTGTCGGCCCGTTTCCGACGCCGGCCAGTCTGGCCGCGTTGTCGCTGGGGCTGGGCCGCAGGGCGGCGCGCCAGGCCGCTGCTCGCTCGGTGCCGAGTCGAACCCGCGAAGATCGGCGCAAGACGACGACGCCGCGTGAGGTCGACGTCGTCTGCGGCGCGTGTCTGTTCATCCGGCGTTCGGTGTTCGAGGCGCTCGGCGGATTCGACGAACGGTTCTTCGTCTATTACGACGAAGTGGACTTGTGCCTGCGCGCGCGCCGGCGCGGCATCCGGGCCGTCGTGCTCGACGACGTGTCGATTCACCATGCCATGGGCGCCTGCACGACCGCCGTGCCGGGCTGGCGTCTGTTCTGCGGATTGCAGAGCCGGCAGGCGTACATCCGCGCACACTTCCGTTCGTGGGAGAAGGCCGTGCTGCTCGCGCTGATGAGCGTGCCCGAGCCGATGCTCCGGCTGGCGCGTGCCGCCACCGGACGCGGCGCCGAGCGCCCTCGCGACGTGATCGAAGCGTACGCGCGTTTGACCGGCCTGCGGACCTGACGCGTCGCGTCACGCCGACGGCTTGCGGGCGTTGACGATGACCATGCTCGGAAGCCCCAGGCCCCCGGCGACCCATCCGGCACCCCAGAGCGCGGCACGCGCCGGCAGAGACGCGATCCATCGCGCGCTGGTCCGTGACGAAATCCACCCGCGGTCGTCGAGCCGCGCGCCAACGCTGTACGCGAGGTCGTACGCGGTCCATGGCCGCATCACGACGATGTCGCGAAAACCACACGATTCGAGAATGCGGCTGAGCGTCGGCACGGAGAAGTGATAGAGGTGCCGCGGGAGCTCGAGACAGAACCAGGCGTTGCCGAACGTGCGGAACATCCAGCTTCCCGCATCGGGTACGCTGAGCCCGAGCCATCCGCCCGGCTTCAACCACTCGAACGCGCGGCGCAGCGCCGCAACCGGATCGTGGAGGTGCTCGAGCACCATCCACGCGGAGACGACGTCAAAGCTCGCCGGCGGAAGCGTGATGCCGCACACGTCGCCTACGTGAACGGGCGCGCCTGTCGCCGCGGCGGCGACGCGCGCGGCCGACGCCGACAGTTCGATGCCGGTCACGTCCCATCCGGCGCGCTGCATGGCTTGCATGTAGACGCCAATGGCGGGGCCGAGCTCCAGCAGTCGTCCTGGTGGCAGGCGCGGCAAGTGCGTCCATCGGGCGTTCGTATAGTTGCGCAGCGATTGGCCCCAGCGCGTCCGCGCGGGCGGCGGTTGATACGGCGCGTACTCGCTTGGATAGTAGACGCCGATCGATTCCAGCGTCGGGCGGGGATGCGTCCGCAGCAGATCGCAGCGCGGGCAGCGCACGATCTGGAATCGTCCAGGGCGATCGAGCGCGCGATCGCGTCCGACGATCACACGTTCGCCGCCGGGTGTTCCGCAGAACGCGCACGCGGCGTCTTCCAGGATGACGCCGGTCGCGGCGAGGTCGCCAGGCGTGCTCGGCTCGTGGTCTTCAGCGGTCGAACGTGGATCGCGTCGGCGTTGCAAGGCGCGGCATTATACGGTGCTATCGCCTACGCGCCGATGCGGCCAGCGACCACCAGCGCGGCCCACGCGATGAGGACGCATCCGACGATCCGCGACGGCCATGGTCCCGGGATGAGCTTCTCGACGAGCGTCGCCAGCGTGAGCGCGAACATCGCCGCGAGGCTCATGACGCCAGCCACGAACATCACCGCCATCAGCGCCCAGCAGCAGAGGACGCAGATCGTCCCGTGGCGCGCCCCCATGACGAATGCGCCCCGGCGGCCCGGCCGCCATTCACGGACGAGAAAGCCGATGGGCGTGCGGCACTGACGGAGACACGCTTCTTTGATTGACGTGAGCTCGAACGCGCCGGCACCGGCAAGGACGACGGCCGCCGCGGATGATCCGAGTACGCCGGCGGTGCCGACCATCGCGGTCGACTGCAGCAGCCACTGCACGAGGGCCGCCGCCACGCCGTACCCGATCCACACGACGAGATAGCCCGCGACGAACGCGCGGACACTGGCAAGCCGCTCGGCCACGCCGCGGCGTTCGAGCAGCCCCGCGAGCGTCAGCGCCGTGGGCGTCGCCGACGGAAGCATCATCCCCATCGTCATCGCCGCCCACATGACGAAGGCGACGAAGAGCGACCGCGCGTTCCAGGCGCGGCTCGTCATGTCCATGCCGTCGTGCATGACGCCGGCGGCCATCGACGACATCGACATCGGCACGGCACTCGACGCCGACATGACCGACGGCAGACGCGCGAGGACGATCCACGACAGCGCCGTCAGCAGGACAATGGCGCCCGCGATGATCCGTCGCTCGACGATGAGCGCGCGCGAGGCGGGCGCGGCGTCGACGGGCGAGGCGGGAAGAGGACCCGAGCGGGTCATTACGGCCCGGCGTACTCGAACGGTGAAAGCAGGACGTCCTGTCCCGCGGCATCCAGCGTGATCCCGAAGTCGTTGAACGACGCGGTCGTCGAGCGCCCGATGACGGCGGGGAAGCCAGGCGCTATGCACAGCGGATGATTCGCGACCGTGATCGGCTGGCCCTGCTGGCCCTCGAGCGCCGCGCCCTCGGCTATACCCGCGTCACCGACCTTCAGTCGGCCCTTCTTGCCGTCGGTCGTGAAGTCGATCGGGACGACGCGACTGCCGGCGACCTTGCCGACGAGCTGGATGAGATGGGCGGGATGACCGCCGGCCTGCCCGGCCCAGATCGTGTGCAACGCGTCGCGCTGTTCAGCCGTGGCGCGCGCGTCCATGTACATCGCCGCCGTCCAGCCGCCCGCGCTCATGTTGCCGGGACTGTAGACCGCCAGCGCCAGATTCAACCCGTCGAGCGCCACGCTGCCGTACGCGCCGCGATCGATGTGCCAGCCCACGAGCGCCGTGCACGTCCCGCCGGTCGGGTCGGCGAGCATGATGCACGGACAGAGCACGTCACACGTACAGGCTTCCATGTACTGACCTCGAACCGACCATCGTTCTGCCATAGATACTCCTGCGCCGCGGACCGACGCCGCGGCGGTGCGATGATTCCACCGCGCCGACGCGGAGGCTATGATTGGGCGTCCGGCAAACCTGACCGCGCCGCTGGATGTGCGGGTGGCTCGCGCGCCGGCGCGTTGCCATGGATGTGCTCGCTGACGCACTCGGATCGTTCCGACTGACGGCGGGTGTCTTCGTGACGGCGCGCATGACGCCGCCCTGGTCGGTCATTTCGCCGCCGTCGGTCGACGTCGCGCGCGTGACGACACCTCCGCCCGGCCCCGTTTCCGGCTTCCACGTGATCGTCGAAGGGCGCTGCTTCGTGCGCGCGGGCGGCGTCACGATCGCGGCCCAGGCCGGCGACTGCGTCGTCATTTCTGCGGGCGAATCGCACGTGCTGTGCAGCGACACGACGCTCACGCCCGAGCCGATGGCGCCGTATTTCGCCCCGTCGGCGCGCGACGGCATTCCGCACGTCGAACACGGCGAGGGAAAGGACGCCGCCGCGCTCGTCTGCGGCTTTCTTCGCGGCGACGCGCGGCTCGGACCGCTCGTCCGATCGCTGCCGCCGATCCTCTGCGTACGCGGCGCGCGACACGTCGAGCTGGTCTGGCCGGAGCCCAGCGGACTGGTGACGCGCTGTCCAGCGGGCGACGATGCGGGCGGCTGGCTCGCCGCCGTGCGGCGGCGGACGGTCGAGGAGGCGAGCGCGGGCCGACGCGGCAGCAGCGTGATGGTCACGCGGCTGGTCGAGATTCTGTTCGTCGAAGTGCTGCGACGCTACATCGAAGCGCAGCCCGCGGGTGGGGCGGCCTGGATCTCCGCCGTGCGCGATGACGTTGTCGCCCGCGCGCTCGGACGACTGCACGAGGCTCCCGGGCGATCGTGGACGGTCGAGGGGCTCGCGCGCGAAGTGGGCGCGTCACGCTCGGTGCTCGCGGCGCGCTTCCGCGCGCGCGTCGGCTGCGCGCCGATGGAGTATCTGACGCGCCACCGCATCTATCTCGCCAAACGGTTGCTCGCGACCGGCGATCTGAGTTTGGCTGCCGTGGCCGAACGCGCCGGTTATGCGTCGGCCGAGGCGTTCAGCCGCGCGTTCCATCGCGCCGCCGGCCTGGCGCCGGGGGCGTGGCGGCGCCTGCCGCCGGACGCCCGCCGCAGCGCGGAGCGCGAAGGCGGGAAGCCGCAAGGCGTCTGACGAGGGTGAAGACGGTCTCGCGCGGCCTGCCCGCCGTCGCGCGCCGCGCAGGCGGGAAGCCGCGAAGGCAGTCTCACGCGAAGGCGCGAAGGAGCCTCGATGAAGCCTTCCGCCTCCGCTTCGCGATCTTCGCGCCTTCGCGCGAGGCGTTAGCACGTCGTCTCGTACACCTGCTCCATCAGCCGGTGATCGTCGAGCGCGCGTTCGAGGCTCATCTCGGGTGACGCGCCGGTTCCGATCGCGCGCACGAAGTCGCGGTACATGGCCTGATAGCCGCGCACGTCGCGGACGCCGGGGATGCGGGCCGTTGGGATGCCGCGGCCGCGGGCGACGACGACGAGACCGTTCGACTCGAAGGTGATGACGCCCTGGCGGCCCATGAGCTTCGACAGACGCAGGCCTTTGAAGAGCGACGGGATTTCGCGCGAGTAGTAGAGCGAGCCGACCGCGCCGTTGTCGTAGCGGAACGCGGCCATCAGGCTCTTGGCGCGCTGATCGGGTCCCTCGCGTGAGGCCGTCGGCCGATAGCCTTGGATGCTCGTGATGCGCGGTCCGAGGCTGTTGGCCAGGTGCAGCCAGTGGATGCCTTCTTCGAAAAACGCATCGCCGCCAGCCATCGCTTCGTCGTTCCGCCAATCGTCGGCGGCCTTGAAGCGGCGCGCGACGGTCGTGAACTGCGCGAAGACCATCTCGCCGATCGCACCCGACGCCAAGAGGCGGCGGAGGCGAACGGCGAGTGGCTTGTAGTGATCGTTCTCGCCGACGAGCACGGTGCGGCGTGCCTCGTTGCGCGCGCCGATGATGCGACGGTAGTCGTCCGACGTCAGGAACGCCGGCTTCTCGACGAGGACGTGCTTGCCCGCGGCGAGCGCGCGTTCGGCGAGGTCGAGATGAAAGCGCGGCGGCACGGCGATGACCACGGCGTCGACTGCTGTGTCGCCGATCGCTGCCTCGTAGCTGGCGTAGCTGTGGACGCCGTGAAACCGCCGGCAGAACGCCTCGGCTTTCGCCCCGTCGCGGCTCGCGTAACTCGCAGTAACGAGCGAACCGAGACGGCGGAGATGCCGGCTGTGCACACGCGTGATGAATCCGCAGCCGAGAAACGCCAATCGCACCGGAGCCGACACGCCAGCATCATAGTCCGGCCTTACTGCGGCCGATGGAACAGCCCCACGTAGACCGCCTTGCCGAGCACGTGGCCCTGCATCGCTTCGAGCACGGCCTTGCGCGTCGCGAAGCCGTCCGACCCGGGCTGGACGTCGATCGTCGTGTCGAGCGCGTAGATCTCGAAGGTGTAGTGATGCAGCGGTCCACTCGCCGGCGCGCCGGGTCCGCGGTATGACGGTCCACTCGCGCTCAACTGGTGGCTGCCGTCCGGCCGTGTCGCGCCCGCCGGCACGCCCTCCGGCAGGCTCGTCGTCGTGGCTGGAATGTTCCACACGAGCCAGTGCAGTTGATCCTCGGTCGAGTGATTGCGCGCGACGTCCGGGTCGTGCATGTGCAGGACGAAGCTGACCGTGCCGGGCGGCGTGTTGGTCCAGGTGAGCGCGGGCGATGTCTGGTCACCGGCCTGCGTGTACTTGTCGGGGATGACGGTGCCGTCGGCGAACGCGGTCGACGTGAGCGTCATCGCCGGTGCCGACGAGCTGCCACCGCGGGCCGGAGCCGTCTGCGCGGACGCGACGCCGGCCGACACGGCTAGCGCGAGGGCGAGGGACGAAGCGGATCGAACGTAGTACATGACCGGAAACCTTTCTCTCTTGACGCGTGAGGGCGCGACCCGTCATGTGGCGCCGCGCACGTGAACGCCCTCACGTTACCGGATGCCGCAAGGCGTTGCCAGTCGGCACCGCATCGACGATGATGATCGCCACACGGAAGCGAGTGGAGGACGAACATGACGACCTACACACGGCGCGAGTGGACGACGATGTGTCTCGGAGTGGTCGCGATGAGCGCGACCGCGCGGCGCGCGGCGGCGCAGGGGAATGCCGCGTGGACTGAGCCGTTTCCCGCCTTCCGCATCGCGGGCAACCTCCACTATGTCGGCAGCCGCGGGCTGGCGAACTATCTCATCACGACGCCGGACGGCCACATCCTCATCAACAGCGACTTTGAGGCCA
>CALFMR010000165.1 GCA_937880585.1 uncultured Acidobacteriota bacterium | reverse complement strand
CAGGGCCGGCATGCGAGCGGTCCGGGGCGCAAGTCGCGCGTGATTCGCGACACGCTCGGTCCGGACGCGCGAACCAGCGTCTGGCTGGAGTACGAGCAATGGCACGAGGCGGTGACGTCCTGACCTCCACGGCGGCTGCCACGCGCGCGCCGTGGTCGCGGCTGCGCCTGCGGCAGTCCGCGCACCTGCGCGATCTGTTGAGCGAGACGACGTTCTCCGTTGCCCAGCTCATCCAGCCGGTCTTCGTCGTCGAGGGACTGAAGGGCAGCGAGCCCATTCCGGGGCTCGGCGACAACGGACGATACGGCGTCGACGCTGCCCTCGACGTCGTCGCACGCGACGTCGACGCGGGCGTGCGGCACTTTCTTCTGTTCGCGATTCCCGAAGCCAAGGGCGAACGCTCGCTCGAGTTCGGATTCCTCACGCGCGCGGTCGATGCCATCAAGGCGCGCTTCGGCGACGCGCTGTGCCTCTGGACGGACATCTGCCTGTGCTCGTGCACGACGCACGGCCACTGCGCGGTGCTCGACGAGGGCGGCAGCATCGATCTCGACGCGACGCTCGACGCGCTCGGCCGTGCCGCGGTCGCGGCGGCTGATGGCGGCGCGGACGGCGTCAGCCCGAGCGACATGATGGACGGCCGCACGGCGTACCTGCGCGCGGCGCTCGACGCGGCCGGCCACGCGCGCGTGCCCGTCATGAGCTACAGCACGAAGTTCGCGAGCCAGTTCTACGGCCCGTTCCGTGCGGCGGCGGACTCGTCGCCGCACTTCGGCAACCGGCGGCACTATCAGATCGACGTGCGCTCGCGACGCGATGCAATTGGATCGAGTCTTCGCTGTGCCGATGAAGGCGCGGACCTGCTGATGGTCAAGCCGGCCATGACGTCAGCCGACTTAATCGCGCCGATCGCGGAATCGACGGGTCTCCCGGTTGGCGCCTATCAAGTGAGCGGCGAATACGCTGGCCTCGTCGCGCTTGGCGAACGCGGCTTCGCGGACTTCGACCTCGCGCTGGCCGAGACGCTGCACGTGCTGCGCCGCGCGGGCGCGGCCTACATCATCACGTATGGCGCGCGGCGCGCGCGCGCGCTTGGACTCGCATGACGACGACCGCGCTCTTCGATCGCGCGCTGGCGACCGCGCCGGGCGGCGTGCACAGCCCCGTGCGCGCGTTCCGCAGCGTCGGCGGCACGCCCGTGTTCTTCCAATCCGCGGCCGGCGCGCGGCTCACCGACGTCGACGGCCGCTCGTACATCGACTTCTGCCTGAGCTTCGGCCCGCTCATCCTCGGCCATCGCGATCCCGAGGTCGCCCGCGCCGTACACGCGGCCGTCGACGACGGCTGGTCGTTCGGCGCGTGCGAACCGTACTCGCTCGCGCTCGCCGAGTGGATTCTCGCGCGCGTGCCGTGGGTCGAGCGGCTCCGCTTCGTCTCGTCGGGCACCGAGGCCGTGATGTCCGTCCTGCGCGTCGCGCGCGCGGCAACGGGCCGGTCGATCGTCCTCAAGTTCGAAGGCTGCTATCACGGGCATGCCGACGGGCTGCTCGTCCGCGCCGGCAGCGGCCTCGCGGGTCGCACGGCGGCGTCGAGCGAAGGCGTGCCGCCGGGCACGCTCGCGCACACGGTCGTCGCGCCGCTCGATGACGAAGCCGCGTTCGACGCTGCAGTCGAGGCCGCCGGCGCCGATCTCGCGGCCGTCATCCTCGAAGCCGCGCCGGCCAACTACGGCCTGCTGCCGCCGCGGCGCGAATGGCTCGCGCACGTCGCCGCGCGCACGCGTAAGGCCGGCGCGCTCCTCGTCGTCGACGAAGTCATCACCGGTTTCCGCACGGGCGTGACAGGCGCGTCCGGCGCGTTCGATCTCCGTCCGGATCTCGTCTCCTACGGCAAGATCATCGGCGGCGGTTTTCCCGTCGGCGCGTACGGCGGTCGCGCGGATCTGCTGACGCGCGTCGCGCCAGAAGGCCCCGTCTATCAGGCCGGCACACTCAGCGCGAATCCGGTCGGCATGCGCGCGGGTCTCGCCACGCTCGAAGCCATGACGTCGCGCGATGGCTGGACGACGCTCGAGCGACGGACGGCAGCATTCGCGGGCGAGCTCGGCCGTCGGCTCAGCGCGATCGATCCGTCGCTCACCGTGACGACGCACGCGTCGATCTTCTGGATCCACGAGCGGCCCACGTCGGGCGACATCCGGCGGCCGGATCGCATTCCGGCGGACAACGCCACGTGGTTTGCGCGCTTCTTCCATGCCGCGCTCGATCGCGGCATCTACCTGCCACCGTCGTCGTACGAAGTCTGTTTCCTGTCGCTGGCGCACGACGAGGCGACGCTCGCCGAGGCGATCAATCGACTGGTCGAGGCGGCGGAGGTTGCGAGGACGTAGATGGCGACGCCCGCGCTCTCGACGTCCCGTCTGTCGTACGCGATCGCCGGCGTGTGGCTGCTCCTCACCGTGTCGCTCGCCTCGTGGTGGCTGACGATTGGCCTGTCCCTTCCCGAGCACCTGCATCGCATGTTCATCTGGGAGGGCGCGGCGTTCATCGCGCTCCTCATCGCGGGCGGCGTCGCGATGCTCCTGGCAATCCGGCGCGAACACCGGCGGCGGCAGGCGCTCGAGACGTTCTTCATGTCGTTCACCCACGACCTGAAGACGGCGCTCGCGAGCGTGCAGCTGCAGGCCGAAGGGCTGCGCGAGGACTGGCCGGACGCCGCGGCGCGGCCGGCGCTCGATCGACTGCTGCAGGACATGCTGCGGCTGCAGATCCAACTCGAGAACTCGCTGTTCGTCGCGCAGCCGGATGGCCGGCTGCTCCACGAACGCATCGACGCGGGCGCGGCCATCGAGCGGCTCGCCGAGGACTGGCCGGAGCTGTCGGTGACGGTGACCGGCCACGCTGACGTCCTCGTCGACGCGCGCGGCTTCGAGGCCGTCGTCCGCAACCTGCTGCAGAACGCCGTCGTCCACGGCGGCGCGCGGCACGTGCGCGTGAACGTCGAGCCGCGGGATCGCGGCCTCGTGCGGCTCACGGTGAGTGATGACGGACGCGGCGTTCCGGCCGAGGCGTTCGCGCGGCTCGGCCAGCCGTTCGCGCGCGCGGGACGCACGGGCGGAAGCGGTGTCGGCCTTTACGTCTGCCGCCAGCTCGTCACGCGCATGCACGGCATGCTCGACTTCACGCGTCCGACGGCGGCCGACGGCGGCCTGACCGTCTGGCTCGACCTGCCGGGAGCGCGCTGATGCCTCGCGTCCTTCTCGTCGAAGACGACGCGTCGCTCGGGCGAACGCTCACCGAACGGCTGCAGAAGGAACGGCTCGACGTGACCTGGGCACAGACGATCGCGGCCGCCGAGACGGCCCTCGAGGCCGGACGGTGGGATCTGGCGGTCCTCGACGTTCGGCTGCCGGACGGATCCGGCTTCGGCCTCGCGCGGCAGATCAAGCGGTCGTCGCTCACGCCGGTGATGTTCATGACGGCGCTCAACTCGGCGGAGAATCGGCTCGAGGGCTTCGAGATCGGCGCCGACGAATACCTGCCGAAGCCGTTTCACTTGAAGGAGTTCATCCTCCGCGTCCGGCACGTGCTCGCGACGCAGCGCGTCTCGGCCGTCGTGCGGACGCACGGACGCGAGGTCGATCTCGCCGCGCTGACGGTGACGGGCCCAGACGGACAGCGTGCGTTCCTGCAGGTGCGCGACGGACGGGTGCTGCGGCTGCTCATGGCGGCCGCGCCGACCGTGGTCGATCGATCGGAGATACTCGATCGCGTGTGGGGCCGCGATCAGTTCCCCACGCCGCGCGCGGTCGACAACGCGATCGTGCGTCTGCGGCAGGCGCTGCAGGACGACCGCGGGCAGATCATTCGATCGGTGCGCGGCGTCGGATATCAATGGGCGCCAGACCCGGAGCCGGGATCGGAATCGGCATGACGACGAATCGTTTCGCGCGGGCCCTCGAGGGCGAGACGCAGGCCGTGCCGCCTGTCTGGTGCATGCGCCAGGCGGGACGCTATCAACGCGCCTATCAGGCGCAGCGGCGCCGGCATTCGTTCGAGGCGCTCTGCCGCGAGCCGGACCTGGCGGCAACGGTCGCCTTGGCGTCGATCGAGGACTTCGACTTCGACGCGGCGATCCTTTTCAGCGACCTGCTCTTTCCGCTGGACGCGCTCGGCCTCGGCGTGTCGTATGACGATCGAGGGCCGCACGTCGCGAAGCGGCTGACGCCGGCCACGGTCGGACGGCTGCGGTCGGTCGAGCGCGCGGTGGGCGCGCTGGCGTTCCAGGCCGACGCAGTGGCCGAGACGCGGCGGCGGCTGCCGGCCGACAAGGGCCTCATCGGCTTCGTCGGCGGACCGTGGACGCTCTTCGTCTACGCGATGGAAGGCACGCACGCCGGCACGCTCGCGCAGGCGAAGTCGTCGCTCGATCTCTATCGCCGGTTCGCGCGCGTGCTCGTGCCGCTCATCGAACGAATGATCCGCGCGCAGATCGCGGCCGGCGCGGATCTCGTGATGGTGTTCGACACGGCGGCCGGCGAGTTGGCGCCCGCGGCATTTCGGCGGATCATCGCGCCGGATCTCACGCGGCTGGCCCGAAGCGCGCCGGGGCACGTCGGGTACTTCGCGCGCGGACTGCACCCGGCGCACCTCGCGTCGGACACGTCGGTGTCCGATGGACCATGGGCCGGGCTCGGCGTGGACTGGCGGTGGGATCTGTCGGCGCTGCTGGCTGCGCCGAACCGCGCGGGCTTCGTGCAGGGGAATTTCGATCCCGTGCTCCTCCGGCTCACGGGCGCGCCGCTCGCGCGCGCGGTCGAGGAATTTCTGACGCCGGTCGCGGCGCTCGCGCCCGACACGCGCCGCGGCTGGATCTGCGGTCTCGGACACGGCGTGCTGCCGGACACGCCCGAGGCGAGCGTCCGGCATTTTGTCCGCGCCGTTCGAAAGCGATTGTCATGACGGACCGTTCCGAGCTCTTTGCCAAATACGACGTGCCGGTCCCGCGGTACACGAGCTACCCGACCGTGCCGCAGTGGCACACGACGCCCACGCCCGAGCAGTGGATCGACGCGCTCACGCGATCGGTCGAGACGCCGGGCGCCTCGCTCGCCGTCTATGTGCACGTCCCGTTCTGTGAGTCGCTGTGCACGTTCTGCGGCTGCAACACGGTCATCACGCGCGACCACGCGCGCGAAGATCCGTACATCGATCTCGTGCTCGCCGAGCTCGACGCGTACCTTGCGCGCGTGCCCTCGCTCGCGCGCACGCCCGTACGGCAACTGCACCTCGGTGGCGGCACGCCGACCTTCCTGTCGCCTCCCGCGCTCGGCCGGCTCGTCGATGGCATCCGCCAGCGGCTCGCGTCGCAGACGGCGGCGTTCGAGGGATCGATCGAAGTCGATCCGCGCGTGACCGCGCCCGCGCAACTCGAGGCGCTCGCCGCGCGAGGATTCACGCGCCTGTCGCTCGGCGTGCAGGACTTCGACCCCGAGGTCCAGGCACTCGTCAATCGCCGGCAGCCGCTCGAGGTCACCGCGAATCTGCTGCGCGCCGGCCGTGCGCTCGGCTACGCGTCGACGAACTTCGATCTCATCTACGGGCTGCCGGGCCAGTCGCTCGGCTCGATGGCGACGCTCGCCCGGGAAGTCATCGCGCTCGCGCCCGACCGTCTGGCGATCTACAGCTTCGCGCGCGTGCCGTGGATCAAGCCGGCGCAGCGCCGCTTCCGTGACGACCAGGTGCCCGCCGGCGCCGAAAAGCGCGCGCTGTACGAAGCCATCCGCGCGCCGCTGCTCGAGGCGGGCTACCTCGAGATCGGGCTGGATCACTTCGCGCGGCCCGACGACTCGCTCGCGCACGCGGCGGCCGAGGGCACGCTGCACCGCAACTTCATGGGCTACACCGACACGCACACGACCGCGCTCCTCGCGCTCGGCGTGAGCGGCATCTCGGAGACGGCCGACTGCTATCACCAGAGCGACAAGGTGCTGACGATTTACGAAAAGCGCGTGCGCGCGGGCGAAATCCCGACGCTGCGCGGACACCTGCTGTCGGACGAAGACCGCCGCCGGCGCGGGAAGATCGCGGACCTGATGACGGGATTCGGCGTCGATCTCGATCCGCCCGAGCTCGCCGAGGCGCCGCGCGCGCTCGGCTCGCTCTTCGCCGATGGTCTCGTCCACCTCGAAGGCCGCACGCTCGTCGTCCCGCCCGAAGGCCGCGCGTTCCTGCGCAACGCGGCCGCGTTCTTCGACGAGTACCTGCAGCGGGGCGCCGCGAACGGTCCGCTCTATTCGACGTCTGCATGAAACGCGCTCGCGTCGTCGGGGCGGGCCTGAGCGGCCTGGCGGCCGCGTGGTGCCTGTCGGGCGCGGGCTTCGACGTCGAAGTCGTCGAAGCGAGCGCCCATCCCGGCGGTCTCATTGAAACGCTGTCCACGCGCCACGGTCCCGTCGAGCGCGCAGCGAACGCGTTCGTCTGGACCGAGACGACCGAACGCTGGTTCCGCGCGATTGGCGTCCGGCCCGAGTTCCCGCTGCCGGCGAGCCGACGGCGCTTCATCTTCCGTAACGGGCGCGCACGGCGCTGGCCGCTCGGGCCGATCGAGACGCTGGGGATGGGCGCGCGACTGGGCGCGACTTGGGCGCGCCGTGGGTTCGCGCCGCGCGTCGACGAAACCGTCGCGGCCTGGGGCAGGCGTGTCGTCGGACGCGCGGCGACCTCTGCGCTCGTGGGACCGGGGCTGCAGGGCGTCTACGCCGCGCCGCCCGACCGGCTGTCGGCGTCCGTCATCTTCGGGGAACGCCGTCGCGGCCGGACGGTCTCGGCGGCGCCGCGCGGCGGCATGGGCGAGCTCATCGAGAAGCTGTACGCGGCGCTCGTCGCGCGCGGCGTGACGTTCGCGTTCGGCCGGTCGATCGACGCGCTCGATCCGGCGACGCCCACCGTCATCTGCACGAACGCGCCCGCCGCGGCTGCGCTCGTCAAGCCGCACGCGCCAGCGCTCGGCGCCGCGATCGCGGCCGTGCCGATGAACCGGATGGTGACGGCGACGGCGTTCTTCGAGCCGCGTCTGGACGACCTGCACGGGTTCGGCGTGCTCTTCACGCGCGACGCCGGCGTCGAGGCGCTCGGCGCGCTCTTCAACACCGACATCTTCATCGATCGCGGCGCGGATCGATCCGAGACATGGATCTACGGATCGATCGATCCGGCCGCGCCGCTGCCGTCCGACACCGATCTCGCCGCGCGGCTCGAGCACGACCGTGAGATCCTCACCGGCCAGCGCCGTTCGCCCGTCGCCGTTTTTTGGACGCGCCGCGTCCCGGCGCTCCCCATCTACAGTGCAGCGATTGACGATGTGCGGCGGCGGATCGGGGATTTGCCGCCGTGGTTGGCGCTCGCCGGCAACTACCTCGGCCGGCTCGGCGTCGCCAAGCTGCTCGACGTCGCCGCCGACGCGTCCGCGCGGCTCGGCGGCGCTACTTCGCCGGAATCACGCGCGCGCGCGTGACGAGGATTGGCGTCCGCGGCGTCTCGCCGTCGACCGGCACCGCGGCGATGCGCTGCAGGACGTCCATTCCGCCCGTCACACGCGCGAACACGGTGTACTTCCCGTCGAGTGCGTGGCACGACCCGATGCAGATGAAAAACGACGTTGTCCCGTCGCCCGGGTCGTCGCCGTGCGCCATGGCGGCGACGCCGAGATCCATCGGCGTGTCGTTGAACTCGGGTCTGAGCGGATGGATGAGCCCCTGCTGCGCCGGCGTCAGCGGCTCCTGGCGATAGGCTGGCGCGCCGGTCTGCATCACGAAGTTCGGCGCGACGCGATGGACGAGCGTCTTGTCGTACACGCCCGCGTCGGCGAGCGTCAGAAACTGGCGGACCGTTTCGGGCGCCTTGTCGGCGAGCAATGACAGCACGATCGTGCCGAGGCTCGTGTCGAGCGTGACGTAGTGCGCGGCGAGCTGGGCGGGCGTGTCGTGGCCGAAGGGATCGGGTGGCGGGAGGTGCACGAGCTGACCGGCCGCCGGTGCGGCGCCGAGCATCAGGCCG
>CALFMR010000164.1 GCA_937880585.1 uncultured Acidobacteriota bacterium | reverse complement strand
GTCGGGCCGGCGCAGGACCGCGCGATCGACGAAGCGATCGGCGAGGCGGCGCGCGAGCGGAAACGCGAGCACGGTCGCCATCCACAGCAGCAGCATGATCGCCAGCGCGCGCGGATCGGCATGCCCTTCCGCGGTCTGCCAGCGCAGCAGCGGCACGACGATGCCGGAGAACGCGGCGAGCGAGGCGGCCATCAGCACCAGCAGCGCGATCGCGTTCTTCAGGAACAGATCGGCCAGCGCGAAGCGATAGTCCTGGTGCAGGATCGCGAGCGCGAGCGGCAGCGACGCGTGATGGCCGGCAAGTTCCACCCACCAGGCCTCGTTGCCCGCATGACTTCGGAAGTGCAGCGCCGAGACGGCGAAGATGGCGAGAGCCGCGAACCAGATCCCGCGCCGCGCCGCCGGCTCTCGCCGCGTGACCGCGAACAGCCAGATGGCGAGGGCCGAGAATCCGCCCGTGAGCAACCACAACGCCGCGCGTGACGGCACCGGCGCGTCGTCGAAGGCCGCGAGCCCGTGCAGGATCGCCGCGGTCGTGCTCAGCAGATAGGCCGCCCCGATCGCCACCCGTGCCGCCGTGCGCCCGAGCGTCGTCTGTCCACCGGCAATCGCGTGGACGACAGCCGCGGGGAGGAACCCGAGCGCGGCGAACGCCAGCGCTTCGACGATCGGATGCGCGGCGCCCGGCGTGACCACGCGCGTGCCGAAAGAAAAGAGCGCGCCGAGGTTCCAGACGAGCCCGAATACGCCGGTGAGCAGCGTGAGCCGGCCGCGCATCGAGAAGAGCGGCGCGCCGTCACGCAGACGCTCGCGCCAGACCATCACGAGCAGCATGCCGTAGAGCACCGTGCCCGTGAGGAAGCCGAGCACGTCGACCAGCAGACCGGTGGCCGGAGGGGACCCCACGTCGCCATTGTAGTGACCGTGGGTGGACGCGACGACCAGACGCCGCCGAATGGCGTGGTCCTGCCGATGAACGGCCGTCTGTCACCGACGAACGGGATGACGGCCGCGGGACTTCCGCGGTCTACGGCTCGTCGATTTCGCGGATGCGGCGCGCGTGGCGGCCTCCCTCGAAGGGCGTGTCGAGCCACGCGTCGAGGATCGCGTCCAGGTCGTGTTCCGAAACGACGCGCTCGCCAATCGAGAGGACGTTCGCGTCGTTGTGCGCGCGGCCCGTGCGCGCCGTCTCGACGGTCGTGCACACGATGCACCGGATCCCGCGCACGCGGTTGGCGACGATGGCCTCGCCCTGCCCCGAGCCGCCGAGCACGATGCCGCGATCGTACTCGCCGCGCGCCACGGCCTCGGCGACCGGGCGGATGAACAACGGATAGTCGACCGGGGTCTCCGAGTCGGTCCCAAAGTCATTGACCGCGTGGCCGCGGGCGGCCAGCGCCTTCTTCAAGATTTCCTTGTACCTGAATCCCGCGTGATCCGATCCAATCGCGATGTTCATGCCCCACCATGCGCCGCCCGACGCGGCGGTCGGGGAGATTATGATGCCTTCGTGCCCGATCGCGCGATCGCCCGCGTCCCGGCCCATCCGGCCGCGCTGCCGCACGATCCGGCCACGCTCCGCACGCTCGCCGGCCAGGTCTTCAGCCGGACGGCCGGCGCGCCGCTCGTCGGCGGCAATGCGACTCGCATCTTACGCGATGCGACCGAGAACTACCCCGCGTGGACGGCCGCGATGGCCGCCGCGCGTCGCGCGATCCACATCGAGATGTACATCTTCCACCGCGACGCGGTGGGACGCCGCTTCGTCGATCTGCTCACCGAGAAGGCGCGCGAGGGCGTTGCCGTGCGCGTCGTGTACGACTGGTTCGGCTGCGGGCTCAGTCCCGCGCTCGGCCTGTTTCGCCCCCTCATCGCGGCCGGCGGCGAGGTTCGCCCCTTCAATCCCCCGTCGCTTTCGAACGCGCTCGGCTGGATCCGTCGCGATCACCGCAAGCTCATCGTCGTCGACGGCCAGACGGCGTACGTGTCCGGGTTGTGCATTGGACAGATGTGGGAGGGACGACCGGAGCTTCACCAGGAACCATGGCGCGACACGGGAATCGAGATCATCGGTCCGGCCGTCGATCACGCCGAAGCGTCGTTTGCCGAGAGCTGGCGCCTGGCCGGCGGCGCCGACTATCCGTCGCCGCGGACGGACGGGCCGTCGCCTCCTGCCGGGTCGGTGAACCTGCGCCTCATTCCGACCGAGCCTTTCACGGCGAACATGCTGCGGATGGATTTGCTCGTGACGTCGATCGCGCGCCAGTCGCTCTGGATTACCGATGCGTACTTCATCGGCACGGGCCCGTATCTCGAGGCGCTGAAGCGTGCGGCCGCCGATGGCGTGGACGTCAGGCTGCTCCTGCCGCACGGGAGCGACGTCGGCTGGACGGTGCCGATCTCGCGGTCGCTCTACCGGCCGCTGCTCGAAGCCGGCGTCCGCATCTTCGAGTGGGGCGGGACGATGGTCCATGCGAAGACCGCGGTCGCCGACCGGCGCTGGGCGCGGATCGGATCGACGAACCTCAACCTCAACAGTTGGATGGGCAACTGGGAGATGGACGTCGCGATCGAGGACGAGCCCACGGCCGAGACGCTCGCCGGACACTACGAGGAAGACCTGTCGCGCTCGACCGAGATCGTGCTCGATCGCGCGCACCCGCGGCCGAAGCCTCGGCCCAAACAACCCGTGGCTGCCCCGTCGCGCCGCTACCGCACCGGCCGACGCGTCGTGCGGACCGTGACCGGCGTCGGCCACAGTCTTGGCGCGGCCGTGTCGGGCAATCGGCCGCTCGAGGATTTCGAAGTCGTGCCGGTCCTCGGCGCGGCGCTGCTGCTCGCGGCCACGGCGGTGATCGGATTCGTCGCGCCACGGGTGCTCGCCTGGCCCGTGGCGGCGCTCGCGGCATGGATGGCGGCGACGTTCCTCGTCGACGCGTGGTCCATTCGGAAGCGCGATCGGCGATGATGTCGACCGTGTCTTTCGCGCTCGGATCGGACGTCCTCTTCGATCGCCGCCTGCTCGCGGGCCGCACGGTCGGCCTCGTCTGCAATCCCGCGTCGATCGACGCGCGGTTCACGCACGTGCTCGATCGCGCCGCCGCCGGCGGCGTGACGGTTGGCGCGATCTTCGGACCGCAGCACGGCGTCCGCTCCGACGTGCAGGAGAACATGATCGAGTCGGCGCACGGCCGCGACGAACGGCGTCGCGTGCCCGTCTACTCGCTCTACAGCGAGACACGCGAGCCGACGGCCGAGATGCTCGCGGGACTGGACGCGCTCGTCGTCGATCTCCAGGACGTCGGGACGCGCATCTACACCTACATCTACACGATGGCCAACTGCCTGCGCGCCGCCCGGACGCACGGTCTGCCCGTCGTCGTGTGCGACCGGCCGAATCCGATCGGCGGACGCCTGGTCGAAGGGCCGATGCTCGATCCGGGCTTCGAGTCGTTCGTCGGACAGTTCCCCATTCCGATGCGGCACGGCATGACGATCGGCGAGCTCGCGCGGCTCTTCAACGAGACGTTCGGCATCGGCGCGAAGCTCGAAGTCGTTGCGATGCAGGGCTGGTCGCGTACCGATGACTTCGACCGGACGCCGCTTCCGTGGGTACCGCCCTCGCCGAACCTGCCGACGATCGAGAGCGCCATCGTCTATCCGGGCACCGTGTTGTTCGAGGGCACGAACGTCTCCGAGGGGCGCGGCACGACGAAACCGTTCGAGCTCGTCGGCGCGCCGTGGGTAAATGACGCGGACGTTTTTGCCGCGGCGCTCAACGCACGGAGACTTCCCGGCGTGTACTTCCGTCCGGCGATGTTCGAGCCGACGTTCCACAAGCACGCGGGCACGGCGTGCGGCGGTTGTCAGATTCACGTGACTGACCGCGAAGCGTTCCGTCCGGTCGAGACCGGCGTCGCGCTCGTCGCGGCGTTCCATCACGCCGATCCCGATCGCTTCCGATGGCGAGACCCGCCGTACGAGTACGAGTACGTCCGGCCGCCGATCGACATCCTGTACGGATCGACGCGGCTGCGCGACGCCGTGACCGCCGGCGGCGACGTCACGCTCGCCCGCGCCTGGCCCGAGGAGATCGCACCGTTTCTGACGCTTCGCGATCGGTTCCTGCTTTATGCGTGACCGCGACCGGATCACGCGCCGCGCCTGATGGCGCGGCGCCCGCACGAGGACGACACAGACGTGGCCACCAGACTTCCCGAACCCGACGAGCGCTTCGAGCAGAACCTCGTGATCGCCGCGCCGCCGTCGGCCGTGTTCAAGTACTTCTTCCAGCCGGACGCGCTCCGAGCCTGGTGGCAGGCCTCGCGCTCGGTCACGACGCCCGTGCCGTTCGGTGTCTACGCGATCGAATGGCCCACGACGCCCTATCGCGACGACTTGCTGGGCGCGCTCGGCGGCGTGTTCCACGGCACGGTCGTCGACGTCCGCTACGGGCAGTCGTTCCTCGTGGCCGACGCCTACTGGGTACCGCCAGAGGGCGAGGCGCTCGGCCCGATGGCGCTCGAGATCACCTGCAAGCCGGATCCGGCCGGCTGCAAGCTGCACATCCGCCAGGACGGCTACGCGCCCTCACCCCGCTGGCGCCGCTACTACGCCGTCGTCTCGCGCGGCTGGCAAGTATCGCTCATCGCGCTCAAGCGCTACGCGGAAGACGCGAAGTAAAAACGGGGCGCCCCCGTCGCGTTGACGGAAGCGCCCCGCGCTTAACTGTCATCCTTCTTGCAACGCGCTGGGGCCCCACCCCCAGCGCTACGGCGCTGCGGCACCCTCACTACGTTCGGGGCCTTGCGGTGTCATCTTTCCTAACTTCTGGCTTCTGGCTTCGAACTTCTAACCTTGCCTTACTTGAACAACAGCGGCGCGACCTCGTTCAGCGCGTGGCGCCACACGGTCCATTCGTGGCGGCCGGCGCTCAGTTCGAACGTGTGGTGGATGCCGTGCGCGGTGAGCGCCGCGTCGAGCGCCTTGTCGCTCGGGCCGACCAGGGTGTCGTCGCGGCCCACGCCCATCCACAGCAGCTTGAACTGCTTGTTGGGAACGTCAGGCTTGCTGAAGAAGCTCGCGTACACCTGATCCGGATTGCGTCCGGCCGCCGCGCTCATCAGCACGACGTAGCGGAACAGCTCCGGCCGGTTGAACGCGATGTTCATCGTCTGGCCGCCACCCATCGAGAGGCCGCCGATCGCGCGGTCGTCGACCTTGGTCGACACCTTGTACGTCTTCTCGACGAGCGGCTTCACGTCGTCGAGCAGGTCCTTCGCGAAGAGGGACAGGTCGCCGGGGTTGCCCCCCTGCGCGGCCGGCGCGTTCTTAGCCGGGCCGGCGAGGAAGCTCTGCATCGCGTGGCCGAGCGGCATGACGACGACCATCGGCTTCGCCTTGCCGTCGGCAATCAGGTTGTCGAGGATCGTGTTCGCGCGGCCGATGAGCGTCCAGCCGGACTCGGTGTCGCCGGCGCCGTGCAGGAGATAGAGCACCGGATAGTCCTTGCCCTTGTCGTAGCCGGGCGGCGTGTAGATCCACACGGTCCGCGCCAGCCCGCCCATTGTCTTCGAGACGTACGGGACGATGTCGACCTTGCCGTGCGGCACGTCCTTGACGTCGTAGAACTGCGGCCCATTCCCCGGCACTTCGACGACGCTGACCGCGCCGAACGCGCCGAAGCCGAGCTTGGTGTTGGGATTGCGCGGATCGAGGACGCTGAGGCCGTCCACGTTGAACGCGTACGTGTAGACGTCGGGGGCGAGGGGGCCGACCGTCACTGTCCAGATGCCGTCGGCACCTTTCGTCATCGGATGCGGCTGGCCGTCGAGCTCGCCGCTGACGATGACCTGCTGCGCGCTGGGCGCGGCGAGGCGGAACGTGATCGAGCCGTCGGCGCCGACATCCGGCGAGACGACGGCTGGACCGCGGCCCCGACCGCCGCGGCCGCCCGCGCCACCGGCCGGCGGCTGCGCGAAGCCGGGCGCGGCCACGAGAGAGAGAAGAGCGAACACACCAAGAACACGTCGAACCATGTGGGATCTCCTGACGCTTCGCACTATAAGGCAGGAGCAAGGGGGGAAGACAGGGATCCGGTTCCCTTCTTTCCCGGTCCATGATAGACATATCCACAATGGACACAACGACACCGCTCCGGCCCGCGGCGCTCCACGTGCTGCTCGCGCTCGCCGACGGGCCGCTTCACGGGTACGGGATTCTGCAAACGGTGCGCGAGCGCGCCGGTGCTGACGCGCGCCTCGGGACGGGCTCGCTCTATCGCCACCTGTCGACGCTCATCGATGCCGGCCTCGTCGCCGAGTCGACCGCACCGCGCGCGTCGGCGACCGACCCGCGACGCGGCACGCACTATCGCCTGACGCCGCGCGGTCAGCGCGCGTTGGCGGCCGAGCGCGACCGGCTCGCCGGACTCGTCGCCGCGATCGACGCCTGGCGCGCTGCCCCGCCGAAGAGTCACGCATGAGGGATCCCTCGACGCCCGGCTATTCACCCCGCGCCTACCGGGCGCTGCTCCACGCCTACCCGGCTGACTTCCGCGGCCGCTTTGCCGCGGCGATGGAAGAGACGTTCACGGCCGATCACGCACGGCTCGCGGCCGCGCCGCGCCGGACGCGCGCCGCCTTCTGGCTCGCGACCATTGTCGAGGCGCTGACGTGCGGCCTCCGCGAGCGATGGGCCGCACGCGGACGGCGACACGGCATTCCCATCCCACGAGGTGCTTCAATGTTCTCCACGCTCTGGACCGACGTGCGCTACGCCTGGCGCGCGCTCCGCGCCGCGCCCGTCGTTTCGGCCATCGCCATCGGATCGCTCGCGCTCGGCATCGGCGCGAACACGGCGCTCTTCAGCGTCTTCTATCAGGTCCTCCTGAAACCACTGCCCTTCCCCGAGCCCGATCGGCTCGTCTTCGTCTGGAACACGTATCCGGGCATCAACCTGCCCAAGGCCTCGGTCTCGATTCCGGACTACGTCGACCGCAAGGCCCAGGCGCCGGCGCTCGCCGACGCGGCGCTGTACACGCCTCGTACGCTCACGCTCGTCGCCGGCCACCGGCCGGAACTGCTGCACGGTCTCGCGGTCACGCCGTCCTTCTTCTCGACGCTCGGTCGCGCGCCACTCATCGGCCGCGCGTTCACCGATCGCGACGCGACGCCCGGCGGCGATCGCTTCGCCATCCTCACGCACGACCTCTGGACGTCGCGCTTCGCGGGCGACCGCGATCTCATCGGCCGCACGATCCAGCTCGACAACGAAGCGTACGAAGTCGCCGGCGTGCTGCCCGCGGACTTCCGGCTGCCGCAGGACGCCGCGATCCTCGTGCCCTTCTCCTTCACGCCCGACCAGATGGCCGACACCCAGCGCGGGCACGAGTTCAGCATGATGATCGGCCGCCTGCGTCCGGGCGCCACGATCGCGCAGCTCGACGACGAGATGCGCGCCATCGTGCAGCGGAACCTCCAGCGGCTGCCGCGGTTCCAGGTGTTCGCCGCCTCGAGCGGCTTCGGCGGCTACGCGGTGCCGATGCGCGACGAACTGGTCGGCGACGTCCGCACACCGCTCTACGTCATCCAGCTCTGCGTGCTCGTCGTACTGCTCATCGCGTGCGCGAACGTCGCGAACCTGCTGCTCATGCGCGTGACGGGACGCGCGCGCGAGCTCGCGCTCCGCGTGACGCTCGGCGCGCCGCGGATGCGCCTCGTCCGGCAATTGCTGACCGAGTCGCTGCTGCTCGCGGGTCTGGGCGGCGCGGCCGGACTGGGCATCGGCCTCGCCGGCGTCCGTTTGCTCCTCGCGGCGAGCGCGCGCCAGTTGCCAGGCTCGCCCGACGCCTCGCTGCATCCGGCGGTCCTCACCTTCACCGTGCTGCTCTCGGTCATCACCGGGCTCGTCTTCGGCCTCGTCCCCGCGCTCGCCGTCGTCCGCGGCCAGACGGCCTCGCTTCTCCGCGACGAGGGCACGCGCACGTCGGCGAGCCGGCGGACGAATCGTCTGCGAGGCGCGCTCGTCGCGGCCGAAACGGCGCTGGCCGTTGTCCTACTCGTCGGCGCCGGCTTGCTGGTCAAGAGCTTCATGCGCCTTCAGGCCGTCGATCCCGGCTTCTCGCCCGCCGGCGTCCTGACGGCGCGCGTCGCCCTGCCGGACACCCGCTACGGCGACGACGCCAGCCGCGTGCTCTTCTGGGAGCGGCTGCTCGATCACCTTCGCTCGTCCCCTGGCGTGGCCGCGGTCAGCATGGCGCAGGCGGTGCCGTTCGACGGCTCCGTCAACACGGCGTCGTATTCCATCGTGGGCTACACGCCGCCGCCGGGCACGCCGCCGCCGCACGGCAACAGCACCGTCGTCGGAGACGACTATTTCGGCACCATGCACATCCCGCTCGTGAAAGGACGCTTTTTCACGGCGTCGGATACGGCCGCGAGCCCGCGCGTCGTCGTCATCGACGACCTGCTGGCGTCACGGTACTTCGCGGGCCGCGATCCCATCGGGCACGAGATTCAATCGCAGGGCCAAACGTTCACGATCGTGGGCGTCGCGGGAACAATCCGCGCGGACGATCTTGGCCAGCCGGCCGTGACGGAACGCATTTACTACGCGTATCCGCAGCGTGCGCGCGACGCGATGACGCTCGTGGTCAAGACCGATCGTGATCCGCGCATGCTCGTCAACGCGGTGCGACAGGCGGTCCTGTCGGTTGATCCGGAACAGCCGATTGCCGACGTGCGCACGGTCGACGACTGGATGTCGCGGTCGCTCGAGCCTCGGCGCGCGCCGATGCTGCTCGTCGCCGTCTTCGGCGCCGTCGCGCTGGTGCTGTCGGCGATCGGGATCTACGGCGTGCTCGCGTTCAGCGTCGCGCAGCGTACGCGCGAACTGGGCATCCGGCAGGCGCTTGGCGCCGCGCCGCGCGCGATCTTCGCGCTCGTCTTCCGCCGGGGCCTGGCGGTCGTCGGCGTGGGACTCGTCGTCGGGCTCGCGGCCGCGCTCGCCGTGAGCCGATACCTGCAGAGCCTGCTCGTCGGCGTTGGCGCACGTGACGTCCAGGTCTTCGCCGGCGTCACGGCGCTGCTCGTCGCCGTCGCCGCACTCGCCTGCTACGTCCCCGCGCGCCGCGCGACGCGTGTGAATCCCGTCGAGGTGCTGCGCGACCGATGAACGCTCTTGTTCACCGTCCCGCCCAGCGGACGCGAATGCCGCCGCTCACGAAGCGTGGGGCGCCGATCGTCGTCGGCAGTGTGCCGACGATGATGTCCTGGTCGAAGAGATTCTCGACCGACAGGAACGCGTCGAGGTTGTGGCCGATCGTGCGCGACACCGAGAGGTCGACGACCGCGTAGCCCGGCAATCCAGGCGACGACTCGCCAGGCACCGTCCGCAGATTCTCGTCGTCGTCGAACTGCCGCCCGACGGCTTCGAGGTCGACCGACAGCGTGACGTAGCGCGGGTTCGTGTAGGTCATCTGCAGCGTCGCGCGCTGGTTCGGCACCTGCGGCAGGTAGTTGCCGACGATGTCGAGCTGCGCCGGGTCGTCGACGGCGGCCACGCGCGCGTGTTCGTAGAGATAGCTGCCCGAGAACTGCCACGACGGCCCGAACCGGTATTCGAGGTCGGTCTGAATGCCGCGGATGCGCGTGCGAGCCAAATTCTGCCGTTGCTGTGTCACGGTCGACGGCGTCGTGCTCAACGTGACGTTCGACACGGCGTCCTTGATGCGGTTGTCGAACCAGGTCGCGCGCCAGGTCGCGCGCGGCGTCACGCTCACTTCGACGCCGCCTTCTCCGCCGAGCAACCGCTCGGGACCGAGCTGGTTGTTGGCCAGGGTCAGGACCTGCCCCACGCGGAACTGCCGGTACAGTTCGTTCAGCGTCGGCGCGCGGAAGCCTTGGTTCACGCCGCCCCAGATGCTGACGCGATCGGTGAGCCGATAGAGTGCGCCTGCGTGCGGGCTGACGACCGTGTCGGATCGATCGGGCAGCGACGGATCGTTGTTCGCCGTCGGCAGTCCCGTCGCGACGCTCGTCTCCAAATTGTGCGCGTCGTAGTTGCGCCAGTGATCGACGCGCGCGCTGAAGGTCAGCGTCAGCCGATCGACGGGCTTGACGAGATCCTGGACGAAGACGCCGGACATCTGCTGCGTGCCGCCCGAGATGCGCGCCGTCGTCACGGTCTCGCCCACCTGGCTGTCGACCGCGTTTTCCTG
>CALFMR010000163.1 GCA_937880585.1 uncultured Acidobacteriota bacterium | reverse complement strand
GGCGGCTGGTCGATGCATGACGTGAGGCGGGATTATAGCCGCGTGGCGAAGCGGACCGCGACGACCGAGGGACCCGAGGTGTAGGATCGAGCCGTCCTCTCCACGAGTGCGCGTCGGCCGCAGGAGTGTGCGTGTCGCTATTGAGCCCGTTCGTGAACCGCATACAGCGCGTCCGCGCGTTCCTTCGCGAACGCGATCGGCAGTTCCGGCAGACGCTGGGCTTCATGCCGCGGCGTTCGCGCGCGCTCTTCGGCGTCGCCATCTTCACGACGTTCACGGCGTTCGCGCTCTCGGTGGACCGGCTTCCGACCGACGCGCACTTCTGGCTCCGCATGGTTATCGTCGCGGTCTACACGGGCGTGCTCGGGCTGGGCTACGCGTTTTCGAGTTTCGGCTTTCGCCAGCTGCTGCCGTTCGTCATCGCGTTCAACGTGCTCGGGTCGCTGGCGTTCAGCCGCTGGCTGATGCCGGGCGCGCCTCCCGACGTGCTGTCGGCGGTCGATATCGCCGGCGTCGAAACGCGGCTGCGGGTGGTGCGGATCCTTCAGAGCGTGATGGCCGTGACCGGCTACTCGTGCTTCATCGGTCTCCTGCGTCTCGAAGGCCGCCGCAGCGTGAGCGCGCACACCGAGATCCGCCTCGCGCACGACATCCACGCGTCGCTCGCGCCTCCCGTCTCCGGCGAGTCGGCCGCGCTCGAGTGGTACGGCGCGTCGCATCCGAGCGGCGAGGTCGGCGGCGATCTCGTCGACGTCGTCGACGACGATGAGGCGTGGCGGGCGTGTATCGCGGACGTCAGCGGGCACGGCGTGGCGGCGGGCGTGCTGATGGGAATGTTCAAGACAGCCCTGCGGGCAGCGTGGCGGCGAACGCACGATCCGGCCGCGGCGCTCACCGAGGTCAACGCGGTCCTCGGGCCGATCAAACAATCGAACATGTTCGTGACGGCCGTGGCGCTCACGTGCCGCGTATCCGGCACGTTCGACTACGTGCTCGCCGGCCATCCGTCGCTGCTCCACGTATCCCAGGCGACCGGCGGCGCGCGCTGGATTGGCGACGCGGAGATGGCGCTCGGCCTCGTCGACACGACCGTGTATCACGCCGCATCATTCGAGGCCGCAGCGGGCGACCTCGTGGTCGTCGTCACCGACGGGTTGATCGAAGTGT
The DNA here is from genome assembly GCA_937880585.1 of uncultured Acidobacteriota bacterium. Lineage (GTDB taxonomy): Bacteria > Acidobacteriota > Vicinamibacteria > Vicinamibacterales > SCN-69-37 > CALFMR01. Next base: position 18,998 of record CALFMR010000163.1, on the reverse strand, counting down.
TCGATCGCCGCGATCGCGAGCTCGGCACTGACGGGCTCCTGCCGATCGCCGCGGCCGCCGCGAAGCGATCGACGCTGCAGGAGACCGCGGCCGAGATTCTCGCCGCGTGCGCGAGGCACGGCGCGCAGACCGACGATCAGAGCTTGCTGCTCATGAGGGTGCGATGACACCCGACTGCAGGCCGCACCGTGTTTCGATCTCGACCGCTCGTTGTCGTTGAACGGCGCGGCGGGACGTGTCCTGCAAACGTGCTACGGTTGGAGCGGCCCACCGCGGAGTCCGGACCACGAGAGGACGATCACCCATGTCGGACAGAAAAGTCATCGCCGTCATCGGCGCCACTGGAGCGCAGGGCGGCGGCCTCGCACGCGCCATCCTCGCTGACCCCGACCGCCGATTCGCCGTGCGCGCGATCACGCGCAAGACCGACTCGGACAAAGCGCAGGCACTCGCCGCGGCCGGCGCCGAGGTCGTGGCCGCCGACGCCGACGATCAGGCGAGCCTCACACGCGCGTTCGCGGGCGCGCACGGCGCGTATCTGGTCACGAATTTCTGGGAGCACCTCTCAACCGAGCGCGAGTTGAAGCAAGCCGCGGCCATGGCGCGCGCGACGAAGGCCGCAGGCGTCGTGCACGCGGTGTGGTCCACGCTCGAAGACACACGTCTCGCGTTTCCGCTGGACGACCCGCGCCTCAAGACGCTGCACGGCAAGTACAAGGTCCCGCACTTCGACGCCAAGGGCGAGGCGGACGCGATCTTTGCCGCCGAGGCGGCGCCGACCAGCTACCTCTTGGCCGCCTTCTACTGGGAGAACTTCATCTACTTCGGCCAGGGACCGCACAAGGGCGCCGACGGCAACTTCGTGCTGGCGCTGCCGCTTGGCGGCGGCAAGCTGCCGGGGATCGCGGCCGAGGACATCGGCAAGTGTGCGTACGGGATCTTCCGGCGCGGACCTGAGGCCGTCGGCCAGCGGTTCGGCATCGCCGGCGAGGTGCTGTCGGGTCCGGAGTACGCAGCCGCCTTCTCGCGCCATCTGGGCGTGCCGGTCTCGTTCTACGACATGCCCTTCGACGACTATCGCGCGCTCGGTTTCCCAGGCGCCGACGACATGGGCAACATGTTCGAGCATCACGCGATCCTCGGCGAGGAATTCCGCCGTAACCGCTCTCCGGAGCTCGCGCGCACGCTGAACCCCGCGCTCCAGTCGTTCGACGTGTGGCTGAAGGCAAACGCGTCGCGCGTTCCACTCGGATGAAGCTGTCCGGGCCGGCCCGCGCGGACGCCCAGGCCCGGACGCGTCAGGACACAGCCAGCGAATAACTCGTACTGCGTCCGCCAGCCGAATCGCGCGTGAGCACGCCGCGCGCGACGAGCTGCTGGATGTCGCGCAGTGCCGTGTCCGTCGAGCTCTTCGTCAGCGCCGCCCACTTCGACGTCGTCAACTTGCCCTCGAAGCCGTCGATCAGTTTGTTGATGACCAGTCGCTGACGATCGTTCAGCGCCACGTCGCGCAGCTTCTCCCACGCGCGCGCCTTCGCGATCGTGCCGGCAAGCGCCGTCTGCGCGCCGGCGATCGCCCGCGCGAGACATTCGAGGAACCACGCCATCCACGACGTCACGTCCATCGTCGTCTGCTGCGTCTGTTCGAGCAGACGATAGTAGTCGCCGCGTTCCTCGCGAATCTGGGCGGACATGCTGTAGAAGCGCTGCGCATGCCCCTCCGAGCGCGCCAGCGTCATGTCCGCGATCGCCCGCGCGATCCGCCCGTTGCCGTCGTCGAACGGATGAATCGTCACGAACCACAGGTGCGCCAGCGCCGCTTTCAGCACGAGATCGATCGTCGCGTCCGCGTTGAACCACTCGAGAAACCGTCGCATCTCCTCTTCGAGACGATCGGCCGACGGCGCCTCGAAGTGCACGCGCTCGCGACCGATCGGTCCGGACACGACCTGCATCGGCGACGCATGGTCGTCGCGCCACGCGCCGACGGTGATGCGGTGCATACCGCTGCGGCCGGTGGGGAAGAGCGCCGCATGCCAGCCGAACAAGCGTTCGCGCGTCAGCGGCTGGTCGTAGTGCTGCGTGGCGTCGAGCATCATCTCGACGACGCCCTCGACGTGGCGGTCGGCAGGTTGCAATCCGCCGGCGTCGATGCCGAGCCGACGCGCCACTGACGATCGCACCTGGCCCGCGTCCAGCTTCTCGCCTTCGATCTCGCTGCTCTTCAGCACGTCCTCGGTGAGCGTGAGGACGACGGCTTCTTCCTTGAGCTTGAAGCCGAGCGCCTCCATCTGGCCGATGAGGCGCCCCTGCAGATGCCGGGTTGCGGCCAAAGAAGCAGCCAGCCGCGCCGCGTCCCAGCGGAACGCCGGCCAGTCCGGCAGTTCATGAATATAGATGGGCATTCACCGCATGTCCTGCGGTGATTATTGGCTCTATTCGCCGCACAAGTCAACAAACACCGCACATGATGCGGTGTTTGTGTCGTCTATTCGCCGCACAACCGCGCCAGTCCCGGACGTGGCGGCGTCTACTTTGCCTGCAGTTCGGGAGCCGTGCTCCGACGAGCGCCGGTCACCTGTCGCACGTCCCGCACCGCGCCGTGCGACGCGCTGGTCGTGAGCGCGGCATAGGCCTGGAGCGCCGGCGACACTGTGCGGTCGCGCTGCTCGGGTTTCCACGCACGCTCGCCGCGCGCGGTCATCTTGGTCCGTCGCGCCTCGAGCTCTTCAGTGGAGATGACGAGCCGCATCGATCGCTTCGGGATGTCGATTTCGATCGTGTCGCCGTTCTCGACGAGCGCAATCGCGCCGCCCTCGGCCGCTTCCGGCGAGACGTGGCCGATCGACAGGCCCGACGTGCCGCCCGAGAACCGGCCGTCGGTGATGAGCGCGCACGCCTTGCCCAGTCCGCGCGACTTCAGGTAGCTCGTCGGGTAGAGCATCTCCTGCATGCCCGGGCCGCCCTTCGGTCCTTCGTAGCGGATGACGACCACGTCGCCGGCGACGACGCGGCCGTTGAGAATGCCGTCGACGGCATCCTCCTGGCTTTCGAAGATCACGGCCGGTCCGGCGAACACGAGCGACGTCGCGTCGACGCCCGCCGTCTTCACGATGCCGCCCTCTTCGGCGATGTTGCCGAAGAGCACGGCGAGCCCGCCGTCGCGACTGAACGCATGCTCCGCGTCGCGGACGACGCCCTTCGTGCGATCGAGATCGAGCGCGTCGTAGCGGAGATCCTGGCTGAAGGCTTCCGTCGTGCGGACGCCGCCCGGCGCCGCGCGATAGAACGTCTTCACCGCGTCGTCTTCGGTCCGACGCACGTCCCACTTCGCGAGCGCATCGCCGAGCGTCGGCGCGTGCACGGTCGCGACGTCGCGATGGAGCAGTCCCGCGCGATCGAGCTCGCCGAGAATCGCCCTGACGCCGCCCGCGCGGTGTACGTCTTCGAGATGGACCGACGCGAGCGACGGCGCGACCTTGCAGAGGTTCGGCACGCGGCGCGACAGCCGATCGATGTCGGCCATCGTGAAGTCGACGTCCCCTTCACGTGCCGCGGCGAGCAGATGGAGGACCGTGTTCGTCGAGCCGCCCATCGCGATGTCGAGCGTCATCGCGTTTTCGAACGCTTCACGCGTCGCGATTCCGCGCGGACGCGCGCGTTCGTTGTCGTCTTCGTACCATGCCTTGGCGAGCGCGACGATGCCGCGGCCGGCGTCGAGGAACAGGTTGCGTCGATCGGCGTGCGTGGCGACGATGGTGCCGTTGCCGGGGAGCGAAAGGCCGAGCGCCTCGGTCAGGCAGTTCATCGAGTTGGCGGTGAACATGCCGGAACACGAGCCGCAGGTGGGGCAGGCGGCGCGCTCCATCTCGAGCGCGTCCTCGTCGCTCACGCGCGCATCGGCGCCGGCGACCATCGCCGTGATCAGATCGACGGCACGCGTGACGCCCTGCTGCTGGACTTTGCCGGCCTCCATCGGCCCGCCCGAGACGAAGATGGCCGGCACGTTCAGCCGCAGCGCGGCCATGAGCATGCCCGGCGTGATCTTGTCGCAGTTCGAGATGCAGACGAGCGCGTCCGCACAGTGCGCGTTCACCATGTACTCGACCGCATCCGCGATGAGCTCGCGTGACGGCAGGCTGTAGAGCATCCCGCCGTGTCCCATCGCAATCCCGTCGTCGACGGCGATGGTGTTGAACTCCTTGGCGACGCCGCCGGCGCGTTCGATCTCGCGCGCGACCATCTGGCCGAGGTCCTTCAGGTGGACGTGGCCGGGCACGAACTGCGTGAAGGAGTTCGCCACGGCGATGATCGGCTTGCCGAAGTCGGCGTCGGTCATCCCGGTGGCGCGCCAGAGCCCGCGGGCGCCGGCCATGTTTCTTCCGTGGGTGGTGGTGCGGGAGCGGTATGCAGGCATGGGAATGGATGAGGCGCGAAGCCGCCTTCTTTCAGGAAAGTCTAGCAGTTGCGGCGCCCCGCCGTTCAGTCCGGGACCGGGGCTGGTCATCTTGACAAACTAGAGAAGTCGCGTATCGTAAGGCTTCATCTAGTTTCGTCAGATGAGCGGGATGGTCATGGGTCAGAACTGAGGGCACGCCGGCCAGAGGCTAGCTCGCCTGCCGAGCGCGAACGGGGCCGAACGATGTTCAGGCGATTGATCGGCGGACTACGGGCGATCGTGCGGCGTCGACACATCGAGGCCGACCTGGACGACGAGCTGCGGCACTACGTCGAGACGGCGACAGAAGGGTATGTTCGCGCGGGTCTCGACGAGCGCGAAGCCCATCGCCGCGCGCTCGCGACAGTCGGCAGCACGGCCGCGGTGAAAGACCGCGTGCGCGACGTCGGCTGGGAATGGATCGTCGAGAGCATCTGGCAGGACGTCCGCTTCGCCGTGCGCACGCTGCGCAAATCGCCCGCGTTCACGGCGGCGGTCATCGCGACACTCGGTCTCGGCATCGGCGGCACGACCGCGATCTTCAGCGTCGTCAACGCGCTGTTCCTGCAGGCACCCGATGGCGTCTCGGAGCCGTCGTCTCTGCGGCGCGTGTATATCAAGCGCGACGCGGGATCGGTGCAGTCGCCCGACGGCGGACCCGGCTTCTGGATGGACTACGAGACGATGCGCGCGAATGCGCCGGCGTTCGCGGCTATCGGGGCGTACGTTTCGCCGCACATGGTGACGCTCGGCCTGGGGGTGGATGCCGCACAGGTTCGCGCCACGGTCGTATCGCACGACTTTCTGCGGGCGCTGGGCGTTCGTCCTGGTCGCGGCCGGCTGTTCGACGCCGCGGACGACCTCCCTGGTGGTCCGCCCGTCGTTCTCATTAGCCATGCGCTGTGGCAGGAACGATTCGGAGCAGCGGCCAACGTCGTTGGTACGCCCGTGCGGCTGAACGGACGAATCGTCGAGATAGGCGGCGTCACCGCGAAGGGCTTCACGGGAATCGATCAGGATCGGATCGATGTCTGGATCCCGGCGTCGCTCGCGGTACCACTCGTCCTGCCGCCGAGCGCCGATGAGAGTTGGCGCTCGACGATCCTTGGTATCAAGTATGTCGCGCGACTCGCACCCAACGTCACGGACGCCACAGCCGTGGCGCAGGCGACCGCCGCGCTGCGCCATGCCGAAGAAGTCCGTCCGCCGTCCGCCCGCGAGCAGATGGAGCTGGATCCGACGCCGGACGTGCTGACGAAGCCGCTCACGCTGGCCGGCGCGCTCGGCGGTGCCGAGGCCAGGAACCTGTCGCTTTGGGTGATGCTCGTCTCGCTGCTCGCGCTCGCCGTCGCGTGCGCGAACGTCGCGAACCTCTTGTTGGCGCGTGCCATCACGAGACGCCGGGAGATGGGCGTACGTCTCTCGATTGGCGCGAGCGCGGCGCGCGTCGTCCGGCAGCAACTCACCGAAAGCGTCGTGCTGGCCCTCTTCGGCGGCGCCGCTGGTGTCGTCGTGGCATTCGGAGCAATGGGTTTGATGCGGCAGTTTCCGCTGCCGGCGTCGGCAGAACGGATCGACGGCCCCGTGCTCGTGTTCGCGCTCGCGGTGTCTCTGCTCACGGGGCTGGTCTTCGGCGCCCTCCCGGCCGTTCGAGCCGCGCGCATCGATCCCGTGCGCGCGCTCGCTGATGCCCGCACGGTCGGTGCGCCGCAGCACGCCCGTACGCGGCGTGTGTTGATCGTCGTGCAGATCGCGCTGTCACTCGTGCTGCTCGTCGGCGCCGGTCTATTCGTCAGGTCCGTGCGGCAGATCGCCGCCATCGACAGCGGCGTCGCACTCGATCGACTGCTCGTCGTGACGATGGACCTCATGCACGCCGGGTACACGCCGGCCGTCCAAAATGCAATCTATGACAGCGCCATCGCACGGCTCTCGACTGTGCCCGGCGTGGAGCGCTCGGCCGTAGCGCACGTCGCGCCCCTCGGTGGCGACTACAGCGTTCCGGTGCAATGGGCGCTGCCCGGCCGCACGGCATCGATGCGGCAACGCAGCATGCTGAATGTCGTGGGCGCGGGCTACTTCGAGACGATCGGCGCGCGTGCGCTCCGCGGTCGGGACATCGAGGCCTCCGACTCGTCCGGCACGGAGCCGATCGCCGTCGTCAACGAGCCGATGGCCCGGTTGATGGCCGATGACGCGAACGTCGTCGGGCTCTGCGTGCCGATCGGCCGCCAGGTTCGGCGCGGTGGCTGCACGCGCATCGTCGGTGTCGTGCAAGGACAGCGGCGGCGATATCTCGAGACGGCGGTGACGCCGACGATCTTCGAGGCTCGGGCGCAGGATCATGATGCGATTCCGTTCGGCACGCCCTCGATCCTCGTCCGCACCGCGGGCGAGCCAGGCCAGTACGTGGAGGCCGTGCGACGCGCGGTGGCCGGTGTGCGCGACGATCTGCCGTACGTGGACGTGCGTCCACTCGCCGACACGGACGACGTCCGCAGCGGCGTCCTGCCATTCCGCCTCGGCGCTACGCTGTTCACGCTCTTCGGCCTGCTGGCACTTGTGCTCGCGGCCGTGGGGCTGTACGGCATGCTCGGCTACTTCGTGACCGAGCGCACGCCGGAGATCGGAATCCGTCGCGCCCTCGGCGCGCCGCGCGTCGCCGTTGTCGCGCTGGTGCTTCGACAGGGCCTCGTTCCCGTGGGCACCGGACTCGCCGCCGGACTCATCATCGCGGCCGCGAGCGTGCGTTACCTCGCGTCGCAGCTCTTCGGCATCGCGCCGCTCGATGCCGTGTCCTTTGCGTCGGCCGTCGTCTTTCTTCTCTTCGTCGCTTTCATCGCGACACTTCTACCCGCCGGCCGCGCCGCGCGCGTCGACCCAGCCGTCGCGCTGCGACGGGAGTAACTCCTTGACGGTTGCGGCGCCATCTCCACTAAGATGCCGCCACAGTGGGCCGTTCCGCCGCGCACTCGGGGGAACCGCCGCTCCATCCCCATGGCGTCCAACCGTCTCGCTCTCGTCGTCGGCGCCGGTATCGGCGGGCTCGCCGCAGGCGTGGCCTTGCAGCGTGCAGACTGGCACGTTCGCGTGTTCGAGCGGGCGGAGAGTCCACGCGAACTGGGCTTTGCGCTGCTGCTCGCACCGAACGCGGTCTCGGCGCTGCGCGCGATCGGCGTCGCCGATCGGGTCGTCGCTGCGGGTGTTGTGCCCGACTCCGGCGAGATCTATGGGACCAACGCGCGATTTCTCCGCGCGTTCGACACGACCGCTCTGCGCCGCGTGCTGCCCGACCCAATGGCTGTTGTGCTTCGGCCGGCGTTGCACGGCGTGTTGATGGATGCGCTCGGCGCCGACGCCCTCGTGCTCGGCCGCGCCGCGACAGGTTTCACGGTTCGCGATGGCCGTCCGTCGGTCGTCCTCGAAACGGGCGATACCGTCGAAGGCGATGTCCTCATCGGCGCCGACGGCGTGGGGTCCGCGATTCGCCGCGCGCTCCATCCCGACGAACCGCCGCCGCGATCGAGCGGCCTGTGGGCGATCCGCGGCGTCGCGCATGACGTCGAACGCTGGCTCGACGGTTTCAGCGGCGCGACCTACTTCCTGCGTGGGATCGAAGCCGGGCTGGCGCGCGCGACGCGGGACGCCGTCTACTGGTACATGTCCGTCCCGCCGCGCCTGCTGCGCGACGGGCGGGATCCGGCCGCGCTCGCCGCGGCGCTCGTCGTCCAGTTCGACGAACGCTATCGCCGCCTCGTCTTCGCGACGCGTCCGGCGGACATGCGGCTCGACGAGCTGTTCGATCGACCCCCGCTCGCCGAGTGGGGCCGCGGGCCCGTCACGCTCCTGGGCGACGCCGCTCATCCGATGTTGCCGCACGCCGGACAGGGCGCCGCGCAGGCGCTCGAGGACGCCGCGACGCTGGGCGACGCGCTGGCCGACGCCGGCGACATTCCTTCCGCGCTTCGCCGCTACGAGGCGACGCGCCAGCCGCGCACGCGTGCGATCACCGCGCTTTCACGACGCAACGCGCGGTTCGGATCGATCGACAACGCGCTCGCCTGTCGCCTGCGCGATCTCGTGTTGCGCTTCATCCCCGACGCGTTGTTCGTGAAGCAGTACGTGGCCGTCGGCCAGCGCCCGCCGCTGCGGTGACGAACGTCGAAGCCGCCCGGGCCGGCACGGGGGCCGGCCCCTACACGACAAACCCAGGAACCCACTTCTGGCTTCTGGCTTCCAGCTTCTGACTTGCCTCTATTTGTCGGAGTATGGAAACACCGGCCGCAGATTGAAGATCGCCTGGTTGACGAAGAAGTCGTTGATCGTGTGAAAGCCCTTCGCTTTCGCCAGTCGCACGGTTTCGTCGACGAGGCGGATCGTCGCCGCGCGCGCCTCGAGCAGCTTCGCATCGTCGGTCACGAGCGGGATGCGCGCCTCGATGAGTGACAGCAGCCCTTCCGTCCCGTTCTTCACCGGGTCGGTCATCGGGAAGTCGTGCGACTTGAGCTGATACAGCGCGACGCTTTGGAGCTGCGTGACGCGCGTCTGGAACTCGCCCGGCATCGTCTCGACGCCGCCCGCGCCCACGGCGATCGCCTTTTCCTCGTCACCGAGCGCTTCGAGCAAGCACGTGTCGGGTGCGGTGCGGCAGCCGTCGAGCGGCGCCGCCGTGTAGTGACGTCGATCGACGTCACTCACGAGCCGGATGTCCAGCGGCAAATCGGAGCTCGGCTTCGGCCGGCACGTCGGATCCGGCATGAGCTTCGCCACGTCTTCCGCAGCGATCGGCAGCGTGGCGCCCATCGCCTTGTGCATCATCCACGTCAGCGTGATGTCGTTCAGTCCGCGATTGCCGTTGCCGCCGCCGATGTCCGAGTGCGCGCCGCGGAACCAGACTTCGTACGCGCCGTGCAGCCGCGTCGGCAGGAACGACGGCCGCCGCTCGTCGAGCGCCAGCGCGTGAAACGCGTACTGAAGATTCGCCTTCGGCAGCGACAGGTGATGGCCGATGTTCAGATCCGTCAGGCCCAGGTTCGCGAGCCCGAACGCGGCGACGACGTCCCACACGCCAAGGAAGCGAATCCGCGGATTCGCGTCGACGACCGTCTTGGATTTCGGCTTGCGGATCTTGCGGTCCTCGATGATGTGGCAGAAATCGAGCGTCGTGGCCGCGCCGCGGCTGAAGCCGACGATGTCGATGACGTGATCGCCGGCGGCCCACTGCTCGCAGAGATGGTCGTAGGCGTCGTCCAGGCGCGGCAGCTCGCCGAATCCGAACGCGCCGCCGAGGATCCGGCCCAGTTCTTCGAATCGCGTGCCGACACCGGGGACGTACAGGTCGTCGGTGCCCGACCGCGCATGATACGCGTCATAGAAACGCTTGACGTTGGTGTTGGTGTAGCCCGGGTCTTCGCCGTCCTTCGCCTTGTTCCAGGTCCCATCGAACGCGAATAGAGCCATGGCTGTCCTCCGCCGGGGTGCCGGCGACGATAGCCGGACAATCGTCCGGCCGCAAGTGGCGATAGACTGACGCCCGTTCCAGGCCAGCACCGGCAGTTCCCACCCGCCGAAGGCGGCCAGTTCACGGTAATCAAGCGCAGGTCTGTTTGCCGCGTCGCGGCAGGAGGCAAAGATGAGCGTCCAGGAATGGCGCGTCGGGAAGACGCTGGCCGTTGGCGTGGCCAGTGTGGGATTGGCGCTGGCCTTCGCGTACCGCGGCGCGGACGTCGCGGCCGCGGGAGCCGCAGCACCGGCACGACAAGCCGCAAACGCTCAGCCGGCGCCAGCGGCCACGACGACGACCCCGCGCGATCACACCTGGTGGCGCGACGGCGCACCGGGCGCGCGCCCTTATCGCGACGGCGCGGAGACGTTGCCGCTCATCGGCGTCAAGGGCAATCGCTTCGTCGATCCGTCCGGCGCGCCCGTACTCTTTCGCGGCATCGACATCTCCGATCCCGACAAACTCGAGATGCAGGGGCACTGGAATCGCGACCTCTTCGTCGCCGTCAAGGACATGGGCGCGACGCTCGTGCGCATTCCCGTTCATCCGATCGCGTGGCGCGAGCGCACGCCCGCCGCGTACGTCGCGCTCCTCGATCAGGCCGTCGGCTGGTGTACCGAGCTCGGGATGCACGTCATCATCGACTGGCACACTATCGGCAACCTGAAGACCGGCCTGTTCCAAGATCCGATGTACGACACGTCCGAGCAGGAAACCTACGGTTTCTGGCGCACGATGGCGCGTCATTACGCGGGTCACCACACGGTCGCCTTCTTCGAGCTCTTCAATGAGCCCACGACGTACAACGATCAACTTGGGTCGATTGCGTGGGCGGACTGGAAAGCCATCGTCGAGGACGAGATCCGCATCATCCGCGCGTACGACCCGCAGGTCGTTCCGCTCGTCGCTGGTTTCGACTGGGCCTACGACCTCACGCCGCTGCGGCTCAGCCCGATCAATGCCGAGGGCATCGGCTACACCGTTCATCCCTACGCGAACAAGCGGACGAAGCCGTGGGAGCCGAAGTGGGAAGAAGACTTCGGATTCGCGGCCGCGAAGTATCCGCTCATCGCCACGGAGTTCGGCGGCTTCGCGGCACCGGCCGTGGCCGGCGCACGCGCCACGCCGCCGCCCGCTCCGCCTGCTGGTCGCGGACGAGGCCGCGGCTTTCGCGGACCGGATCCCGAGTACGGACCGGCCATCATCAAATACCTCGAGAGCCGGAACATCAGTTGGACGGTGTGGTGCTTCGATCCCGAATGGGGACCGTCACTGCTCGCGAGCTGGGACGGCTTCAAGCTGAACGCCTCGGGCGAGTTCGCGAAGGCGGCGCTGCACGGGCAGGTTCAGTGACGTCGGATCGCGTCTGATCGACGAGCGGCGCGTGCATCGCGCGCGTCGCTCGCCGGTGCTAACGTTGGGACAGGCGATGGAGTTCGCCGGATGCGCCCACGGCGGGCTGATGACTCCTACTCGACAGATCGAAGGAGTCATCCGGTGGACCGAACGGCGTCGCCGAATCCCGATCCCATTCCGGAGCTGATGCGGCAGCTCGACACGCTCGTCGACGGCGAGTCCGCGTCGGCGAAGCTCGCCGCGAGCGGCCCACGCGCGATCGGACCGCTCGCCAACTTCCTGCTCCACGGCCGGGCGCGGAGTGTGCCGCAGCCACGGTGTTGGGCCGTCCGCACGCTCGCCGGCCTTGGCGCCAAGGACGTGCTCATCGAGTATCTCGAACAGGAGCCGGCAGGCGATCCGGTGGTTCGGCTCCACGAGGAAGCCGTTCAACGCGAAGCGGCTCTCGCGCTGACGTCCTGGCCGACCGACGACGTGTTCGTCGTGCTGATGGGCGCGGCGCAACGTCAGGCTATTCCCGGCGTGATCGAAGCGATCGGCCGCTTCAATCGCCGCGAGGCCGTTCCAATGCTGTTGAAGGCGCTCGAAGACGACTGCTGCCGGCCGTGGGCGGAAGCGGCGCTCGAGGCGCATCTCGCGCGTGACCATGATCTGGTCGTCCAGTCAGCGTTCGACCGGCGCACCGACGTCGCGCAACAGGAGGAGCGTCCGAGCCTTCGCCGGCGCCGCGCGGTGCTCCGCCTGCTCAGGAGTCAGGCCGAGCCGTCGGATGTCGTGCATGGGCTGGCTCCGCTGATCGACTCGGCGGATCTCGAGATCGCCGTCGACGCGTGTGCCATCGCGCTCGCCGGTGGGACTACGGAAGAAAGAGCGCGCGCCGGCCGCCGATTGACGGCGATCGAACCGAACGCGGCATGGGATCTCTACGCGGACGTCAAGGCGCTGCTGAGACGCCTCGATGCGCCGCCGCCCGAGACACGCGCACGCTGACGCGCGTTGGAGAAGCGAGCGCTAGCTAATAGACAATCGCGAAGCTCCCGTCCGGGCGCGTGAGGACAGCGGCGAAGCTGAAGGCCGGAACGCCTGGGGCCGATCCGTGCTCGCTCGTCGCGTGGCCTTCGCGGTCGTACATCTGCCAGGCGAGCGCGCCGCCTTTGTTCCAGCTCGCGCCTTCGACCCACGCGAAGAGCGTCTCGCCGGCCGCGTTCTCGGCGACGGCGGGGTATTTTCGATCCGTCGCTTCGCGTGGCGCCGCGACGATGGCGGAGACGTCGTTCGTGCGGCGATCGACGCGCGCCCATTGGACTTGGCCACCCGTTTCCCACGCGGCCAGCACGGCGTCGGGCGCGTCGGCGAGCGCGAACGCGCTCATCGGACAGGCGCCGATGTCCCACGCCTGCAGGCGCCGCTCGCTGAACGACGTGCCGGCGTCACGCGAGACGAGCAAACGCGCGTCACGATGCACCAGGTTGGCCGCGGATCGGAACAGTACGTAGACGTCGCCGCTGCGATCGGCAAGCGCCGCGGTCCCGCAACAGCCGCACGTGCCCACGCGCGTGTCGTACGGCGACGTCTCGCGCGCGAACGTCCGCCCGTCGTCAGTGGACCGCGCCATCCACACGCGCCGATGATCCTCGTCGGCGGGGCCGTCGGGCGCGAGTCCGTGCCACACGATGTAGACGCGACCGGACCCGTCCGCGGCGATCGCGCCGCCATCGACGCCCGTCGTGAACGTCGTCACCTGACGTTCGCGTTCGAACGCGGTTCCCGCATCGCTCAGTCGCGTATAGAGAAGCGGCGCACCGGCGTGGCTCGCCGGATAGGGCGGCATGTCGGACCGCGCCCATGCGACGTGGACACGATCGTGGCGGCCGATGGCGAGGTGCGCGCCGCGAACGGCGCCCGTCGCCAGCGCATTGGCGGCGTGATTGACGGGCATCGGCTCCGACCACGTGCCCGTGCGGTCGAGCGTCGCGTGGAAGAGCCGGCCGTGCGCCGTCTCGCCGCGGTAATAGATGACGTGGGCGAGGCCCTTCGAGTCGACGGCGAGCTGCGGCTGGATGGCGCCCGTCGGCAGACGCACGAGAGCGACGCGTGATGCCGGCGCGGCAGCGGGTGTCGGGCGCACGCCGAGCGCCGACAACGCGCCGGCGAGGACGATTGCGCCAGCGCCGCGCCGGGCCTGAAGCGACATCGCGGTGATTCTACCGCTCGCGTCGTTCGGCTCGAGAGACGTCCGTCGTGCGCGCATCGAGCTGAGAGACGGCGCATCACAAAGTCCACGGATCAACGACAGGCAGTCAAAAGTCTGCGCCTGAGCAGCTTCCTCGGACGTCACCTTCTGGTTTGTGCGGAAAATGGCGACCCGGGTTGGCGGACTTCATGCAATGTCGTGAACCGCCGTGGCGCTCTACTGGACCAGTCCTGACGTGCCTGCCGAGCACACGCTCGCACGCAAGGCCGCGCGATTGGTCATTCGGCTCTATGCCGAGCGTCGCGCGAGGATCCGCGAAGCCGCCGAGCGCGCGGCCCGCGCGGACTTCAGCCGCGGCCTGCACATCGGTCCGCATTTCCCTCTCTCGGTCGGTGCCCCGCGCCGCCGTTCGCCCCTCCGCCGTCCGCCGCACGAAGAGCCGCTGTTCCGCGGTCACTCGAGCCACGACTGGCGGCATCTGCCGTTCTGAAAGACGGGCCCGCGCTTCGCGAGTCATCTTCTTTGCAATGCGTTGGGGCCCCACCCCCAACGCTACGACGCTTCGGCGCCCTCACTACGTTCGGGGCCTCGCGGAGTCAGCTTTCTTGATGCTCGCCGCCCTCGCTACGCTCGGGGGCTCGCGGTGTCATCTTCCTTTCGCAGCGTCGCTCGCACTTCCTTGACGCCGCGTCCCGACACTTCCGTCACCTCGAGCCGCACTCGCCCGTAGTCGATGACGTCGCCGACGACGGGCGGCCGGCCGAGTTCCGCCAGCACGAGTCCGCTCACACTCTCGACGTCGTCATGGTGCAGATCGACGTCGAAATGCTGGCCGAGCTCGTCCAATCGGACCGTGCCCGCCGCGCGCACGACGTCCTCGGCTTCCGGCGCGATCGGCGGTTCTTCCGGGACGCCCTCGTCCAGTTCGCCAACGACCTCTTCAAAGAGATCCTCGAGATTGACGATGCCCGCCGTGCCGCCGTGTTCGTCGACGACCACCGCCATGTGCGCGTGCGCGCGCTGCATCGTCGTCAGCACGTCATCGAGTGCGGCGGTTTCAGGAATGACGGGAATGCGGCGCACGTCGCCCGCGGCAACCGGCTCGCGCGCGATGAGCCGCCGCAGCAGCTCCTTCACGTGCAGCATGCCGACGATGTGGTCGAGGTCGCCGTCGTAGACGGGATAACGCGTCCGATGATGCTCGACGACGAGCCGTCGCAGCGCGTCGGGCGATGCGCCGACGGGAATGCCGATGACGTGGACGCGCGGCACCATCACCTGCGCGGCCGTGTGATCGCCGAACTCGAACAGCTCGCGGAGCAGACGGCCCGACTCGCCGCGGAGTGCGCCTCCGCGCTCGCTCTCCTCGACGATGAGCTGCAGTTCCTCGGGCGTGTAAATCTGCTCGCGCGCGGTCTCGTCGCGGCGGATGCCGATGATCCGCAGGCACAGGCGTGCGAGCCAGTTCGACGTGGCCACGAGCGGATAGAGCAGTGCGAGCGTGACCGTCATCGGCCAGTGCGACACCCAGCCGACGCGCTCCGGATTCTGCAACGCGATGCTCTTCGGCAGCATCTCGCCCAGGACGATGTGCAGCACGGTCAACGCGGCGAGCGCGAGCGTCGAGGCGACGGCCGCGGCGCTGATGAAGGACAGATCGCCAAGCCATGGCTCGATGAGGCGCGCGAGCGTGTGCTCGCCGTACATGCCGAGGCCAAGGCTCGCGAGCGTCACGCCGAGTTGCGCGGTGGCGACGTAACGATCCTGCCGGCGCGGCGACTCGAGCACGTCGAGCAGATGGCGCGCGACGCGGTCGCCTTGCTGCGCGCGGCGCTCGAGTGACGCACGCGGCGAGGCGATCAACGCGAACTCCGCGGCGACGAAGAGCGCGTTGATTACGATGAAGACGAATGTGAACGCGGCGACGGCGCCGAAGCCGCTCATTTCTTCGGCCTCGCATTGGCCGGCGGCACGGCAGGACGCGCGGCCGATCCCAGCAACTCGGTCAGCACGTCCTGGATGGTGATGAGCCCGAGTGCCCGGCCCGTGGCGTCCGCGACGACCGCGGCATGGACGCGACGTTCGCGCAAAAGCGCCAGCACACGATCCGCGGCGAGCGTCGCGGGCACCTGTACGACCGGCCGCATGAGCCGCTCGAGCGGCAACGGCCCTTCGACGACGTAGCGATCGACGAGGTCCTTGACCCGCAGCAGGCCGATGATGTGATCCCGCGTGCCGCGATAGACGGGCAGCCGGCTGAACGGGCTCGCCGCCACCGTCGTGACGACCTCCTCCCACGTCGCGCGCGCGTCGACCATCGTCAGGCGATCCAGCGGGACGAGGAGATCACGCGCCGTTCGCAGTCCGAGCTGCAACGCGCGGCGCAGCCGCTGCTGTTCCTCCGGTTCGAGCAGGCCGCCGTCGCGACTCTCGGCGATGAGCAGATCGATTTCTTCCGGCGAGTGCAGGTGATGGTGGCCGTGGTCGTCGGCGCCGAAGAGACGCAGGACGAGCAGCGCCGCGCCGTTCAGAAGCTTGATGACGGGACGGAAGACGGCGAGCGACCACTGCATCGGCAGCACGGTCGCGAGCGCGGTCTCGGTTGGGTACTGGAGCGCGATGGCTTTCGGGACGAGCTCGCCGAGCACGAGCTGCACGGCCGTGAGCACGACGAGCACGACGACCGCGGCAGCCGACACGGCAGTGACCGGCGCAAGGCCGAAGTGCGCCGTGAGGACCGGCGCCAGCGCGAGGGCGAACGTGGCCTGCGCGAACGCGCCGAGCGTCAGGCCCGAGACCGTGATGCCGATCTGCGATGTGCCGACATAGCGATCCAGCGTCGACGGCGTCTCCACGTACGGCAACAGCCGGCGCGCCAGCCAGTTGCCGTCTTCGGCCAGACGCCGGACGCGGCTGCGGCGCACGCCGACGGCGCCGAACTCCGCCGCCACGTACAGCGAGTTGGCGAGGATGAGAATCGCCACGATCGCCCAGGTCGAACCGGCCATGTGGCCCTTAGTGTATGTGGACGGCCCAGCAGCGAGCGAGGCGGCGGACGGCGCTGCCAGTCAGCGCGTCCAACGTTGAAGTGGGACCTTGGGCCCCAACGTTGAAGTCGAAGCCGTGGGTCTCAATGTTGAAGTCGGAGCCCTGGGCCTTCAGGCCCAGGGATGCCGCGCGCTCATTCGGCGCGGAGCGTGATGATCGGATCGACGCGCGAGGCGCGAAGCGCCGGCATGAACGCCGCGACGAATCCCGCCGCGACGAGCGCGAGGGCGACCGCGGCGTTGACCAAGGGATCCGCCGGCGTCACGTCGAACAGAAAGGCTTTGACGAATCGCGACAGGCCCCACGCCGCGCTCAATCCCACGACGAGGCCGACGGTCATGAACACCGCCGCGCGGCCGAGCACCAACCGCAGGACCTGTCCGCGCGCCGCGCCGAGCGCCAGGCGCACGCCGAACTCCGGCGCCCGCTGCGCGACGAGGTAGCCCATCACGCCGTAGACGCCAACCGCGGCGATGACGACGCCGAGCAGGCCGAAGAGCGAGAAGAGCAGCATGTTGAATCGCCGCCGCGCGACGAGTCCCGCGGCATACTCGGCCATCGTGGTCGGCTCCGGAAAGAGCGCGCCCGGCAGCACGCTCAGGACCGTTTGCTTGATCGCCGGCACGAGCGTCATGGGATCGCCGGCCGTTCGGACGACGACGGTGCCGCCCATCGTGGTCGTCTGGGCGAGCGGCGTATAGATCTCGGGCGGAGCGGGCGTTTCAGGTCCGAGCTGCCTCACCGCGCCAACCACGCCGACGACGGTCCGATCGCCGTCGCATGCGATTGACTGGCCGACGGCGGCCGCGGCGCTGCCGAAGAGATCGGTAGCCGCGACGTCGTTGAGGATGGCGACCGGCGCGCTGCCCTGGCGATCCGCGGGCGTGAAAAGCCGGCCCGCGTGCAGCGGAATGCGAAACACGGCGTGATAGTCCGGCGTCACCCGCTTGAACTCGATGGAGTCGATGGTCCGGCCCGTGGCGGGTGCTTTGGCGTCTCGTGTCTGGGAGCCACCTGACAGCGGCAATCCACCGTTGAGAATGGCCGCGCCTTCGATGCCCGGTGTGGACTGGATGCGTTCGAGCAGGGCGTCGAGCAGAGGCATTCGCCGGGCCTCGATCGCGAGGCGTTCCACGGCCGACATGTCGCTGACGCCACTGAGCTCTTCTCGTTCGAACGGCACGTCGAAGGTGAGCACGTGGTGGTCGTCGATGCCCAAGTCGATCCGCATGACGCGCGCAAAGCTCGACACGAAAAGGCCCGCGCCGACGAGGAGAACGACGGCGAGCGCGACTTCACCGATGACGAGAGCGCTTCGCAGGCGCTGCTTCGTCACGCCCGCGGTCGACGCGCGGCCGCCGTCGCGCAACGTCTGGTTCAGGTCCGGCCGCGAGAACTGAAGCGCTGGCGCGAGACCGAACAGCACGCCCGTGGCAATCGCCGCCGCCGCCGAGGCGCCGAGGACACGCAGGTTGATCGCGATGTCCGAAAGTCGCGGCACGTCGGCCGGCATGGCGTTGCGCAGGAGCGCAACACCCACATTCGCAACGACGAGGCCGAGCGCGGCACCGATCAGTGACAGCAGCAGGCTCTCGACGATCAGTCCTCGAGCGATCTGCCAGCGTGACGCGCCGAGCGCCGCCCGGATGCCGAGCTCGCGGCTCCGCGCTGTCGCGCGCGCCAACATCAGGTTCGCGACGTTGACGCACGCGATGAGCAGGACGACGACCACTGCGCCGAGCAGCATCAGCATCCAGGAGCGAACGCGGCCGACGAGCATGTCATGTAGCGGCTGCACGTTCGCGACGCGCCCGCCGTAGAACCAGTCCGGGAACGTGGTCGCGAGCGGACCCGTGATGGACTGCAGTTCATCGCGAGCGTGATCGATCGACACGCCGGGCTTCAGCCGGCCCACGAGCTGCAGATAGTAGGCGCGCGCGCTGCCGCGCACCCGCTCGGCCTTTGAGGCCACGTACGGCACCCACATCTCGGGCGCCTCGCCAGCGCCAACCGGATAGGTGAAGCCGGCGGGCATCACGCCAATGACCTGATACGTGCCGCGGTCGAGCGCCATCGTCCGTCCGATGACATCTCGATCGCCGCCGAATGTCCGTTGCCAGAAGCCGAAGCTGATGACGGCCACCCGCTCGCGGCCGGCATCTTCATCTTCGGCGGTGAACGTGCGGCCGAGGAGCGGCGCGACGCGGAGGACGGGGAACAGCTCGTGCGTGACGCGCTTCGTGCGAATGCGAACGGCCCCGTCCGAGCGCCGGAGCACGTAACCGCTGTCCCCGTAAGCCACGGCGGCGATGCCGTCGAACGAACGCGCATGCCGCCAGTCGAAATAGTTCGGCGCCGCTTCCGCCGTCAGGACGCGGCCCGTTGAGGTCTGCAGCTCCCCAATCGAGACGAGCCGATCCGATTCGTCGAACGGCAAGCCGCGAAGCACAACCGCGTCG
>CALFMR010000162.1 GCA_937880585.1 uncultured Acidobacteriota bacterium | reverse complement strand
GCCTATCAACAGGCCTATCAGCAGCAGGTCGATCAGCTTCGCGCCTCCTACGGCAACGTCACCGAGCAGATGCTGCAGCAGCTCGGCATCGCCCAGCGTGTCGTGCAGCAGCTCGTCAATCAGGAAGTCGTGCTCGCCGAGGCCAACCGGTTGGGCATCACGGTCAGCGACGGGGAGCTGCGCGAGCGACTGCTCCGCCTGCCCATGTTCCAGGAGAACGGCCAGTTCGTCGGCGAGGCCGCTTATCGGCAGATGCTCGATCAGGCGCGGCCGCCCGTCCGCCCGGCGGACTTCGAGAACGAGCTCCGGCGATCGCTCATCGCCGAGAAGCTCCAGACGGCCGTCACCGGCTGGATCCACGTGTCGGATGCCGACGTCGAACGCGAATACCGCCGGCAGAATGAAAAGGTCAAGGCCGACCTGGCCGTGTTCACGGCCGACAAGTTCCGCGCCGGCATCACGCCGACCGATGCCGAGATCTCGGCCCAGTTCTCCGCGCACCAGGAGACGTACCGGATTCCGGAGAAGCGGCGCGTCCGGTATCTCTCGATCGACGCCGAAGCGCTCCGCAGCAAGATGACCGTGACGCCGCAGGAGATCGAAGCGCGCTATCGCGACAACCTGACGAGCTACACGACGCCCGAGCAAATTCGCGCGAGCCACATCCTCTTCAAGACCGAGGGCAAGGACGCGGCCGCCGTGCGCAAGGTCGCCGAAGCCGTGCTGGCGAAGGTGAAAGCCGGCGGCGACTTCGCGGCGCTCGCCAAGCAGTACTCCGAGGACGACGGCAGCAAGGCGAACGGCGGCGATCTCGGGTTCTTCGGCCGCGGCGCGATGGTCAAGGAATTCGAGGACGCGGCCTGGGCGCTGCAGCCTGGCCAGGTGAGCGGCATCGTCCAGTCGCCCTTCGGGTTTCACATCATCAAAGTGACCGATCACCACGCCGCTGCGACGCGCACGCTCGACGAAGTGCGGCAGTCGATCGAGGACACGCTGCGCTACGAAAAAGCGCGGGCGGAAGCCTCGCGGGTCGCGACGGAGATCGCGCCGACAATCAAGACGCCGGCCGATCTCGACACGGCGGCGAAAGCGCATGGACTGACGGTCGGAGACTCGGGCCTGTTCGCGCGCGACGAGCCGCTCGCGGGTCTGGGCTTCGCGCCCGCCGTGACGGCGTCCGCGTTCTCGCTGCAGAAGGATCAGGTGAGCGGCGAGCTTGCGACGAACCAAGGCTACGCCTTCATCGCGGTCACTGAGATCCAGCCGTCCGCGCTGCCGACGCTCGATCAGGTGAAGGACAAGGTCAAAGACGACGTGATTCGGCAGAAGGCGCTGGCGATCGCGCGCGCGAAAGCCGAGGCCGTGGCGAAGGCAGCCAAGACGAACTTCGCTGGCGCCGCGCGCGCGGCCGGCGTGGACGTGAAATCGACGGACCTCGTCGCCCGTGGCTCGTCGTTTCCGGAGATCGGTGTGAGCGACAAGCTCGACGAAGCGATCTTCGCACTCGCCAAGGGCGAGACGAGCGCCCCGGTCGACACGGGCGACGCGGTCGTCGTCGCGCGCGTGACCGACCGGCAGGACATCTCGCCCGACGCGCTCGCCGCCGAGCGCGACTCGCTCCGCGAGCAGATCTTCCAGCAGCGCGCCGACGCGTTCTTCAGCGCCTACCTGGCGAAGATCCGCGCGGGCATGTCGATCACCTTCAACCAGGCGACGCTCGAGGCGCTGACGAAGCAGTCGTAGCGTCGGTCCCCCCTGTGTCTAAAAGACCCAGGGCTCCACAATCCTCAATCGGCGATGGGGCCTTGGCCGTCTGTGGAGCCCCGAGCCTTCAGGCTCGGGGAGAACCATGCTCTCGCGAGTCACTTTTTGCAGTGCGCTGGGGCCCCATCCCCGCGCCTGCGCGCGTCGGCACCGTCACTTCGTTCGGGGCCTCGCGGTGTCAGCTTTTTTAGCTTCTAGCTCTCTTCGCGTCTTCGCCTGAGACCCATCGGCGCAGCTCCGCGAGACGCTGCCGCACATCCTCATCCCACCGAGTCTGCGCCGGTGCGGCCAGACCGTGGTGCGTGTCGGCGTCGTAGCGCGACTGCTCGGCGGCTTCGTCGGCGACGAAGCGATCGGCGGCGCGTTGGAGCACGGCTTCGTCCTGTCGGCAGGGCTCGTAGAGCTCAGCGAAGTACTGCCGCATGAGCCGCGCGTGGACTTCCGTCAGATCGAAGTGCGTCTGTTCGTGACGCAGCGTGCGCGCG
>CALFMR010000161.1 GCA_937880585.1 uncultured Acidobacteriota bacterium | reverse complement strand
CGCCGAATCCGCAGACGTGGCATTTCCTGACAGGCGCACCAGACGAGGTCGAACGCGCGCTCGAGGCGTTCGGCGTCGCGGCGTTTCCCGACGAGGGGCTGATGGACCACTCGCTGCACACGGTCGTCATCACCCGCGACGGCACGCTCGCGGCGAACATCGAAGGCAATCAGTACACGTCCGACCAGCTCGGCGATTTGATCGCGCGGGTGGTCGGCGGCGGCACGCGGCAATGACGAAGCCGGCGTGATAGTGTCGCGCGTCGTGGACCGCATCGAGGTCATCAATTTCCTGATCGACGCGCGAGGATACCGGCGCTACCTCGAGATTGGATGCCAGTACGACGTGTCGTTTCATGCCGTTCGGGCGGCCGAGAAGGTCGGTGTCGATCCGGCGAGCGGCGGGACGCTCCGCATGCCGAGCGACGAATTCTTCGCCCTGGCGGTCGAGCCGTTCGACGTTGTCCTGATCGACGGCGACCATCATCACGACCAGGTCTTTCGCGACGTGTGTCACGCGCTGCGCCTGCTGCGACCCGGCGGCGTCGTGGTCATGCACGACTGCCTGCCGCCGACGGCGGGGCACGAGGCGCTGTCATTGTGCGGGACCGCGTGGCGCGCGTTTGCCAAGACGCGCGAGCGGCCGGATCTCGAGTCGTTTACCGGCGACTTCGACTTCGGCGTCGGCATCGTTCAGAAGCGACGGAACTCGGCGCCCGTCCGGATCGATCGCCCCATGGCGGCGCTCACGTACGCGGATTTCACGGCCAATCGCGAGGCCTGGATGCGGCCGCTGTCGCCTGACGGCGTCAAGATCCTCGCGTTGACCGGGCCGGACGCCTGGTAGCCGTGGCCAATCCCGGCAAGCGCTACGCCGGCCGTCTCTTCCTGACGACGTGAAGCCGCGCGCCGTCCTGCGTCATGCCGGCATGCCGGGCGCGTTGCGCGTGGTCACGGCTGCGGCGGGGTCGTGTCCCGGCGCCGGTCGGCGGCGACCTTGCGGTCGAAGATCGCCTGCGCCGCGGCGGTCCACTCCATGGCGCGCGACGGGACGATGAGATCGCGGCTGCCGCCGAAGAGGTGCGCGACCCGGCTGGCGAACACCAGCGCGTGCGTCCGGCCGTGCCGCTCGAGCTCGTAGGCGTACCAACTGTCCTGAAACCACGCCGAGAACTCGTCGGGGAAGAGCACCTCGAAGCCGATTGCCTCGACGACCGCGCGATTGAAGAACATCGCCCATCCGGTCACCTCGTAGGCCGGCCGATAGCCGCGATGATAGGGACCGTGCGGCGGCGCGATCCACGCGTCGTGATAGCCCGCGCACCACGGGCTGACCGAGTCGAACCGCCGCAGCGCATCCTCGAGCGGCGGCCAGAAGCCAGGCTCGAACACGAGATCGTTGTTCAGAATCGCGATGACGTCGCCTTGCCGATCGAGCGCGTCCCAGCCGAGTCGCAGAAAGCGGTTGTAGTGAAAGGGTTCGTCGGTCGCGACGACGCGGCAGGACGGATCTCCATACCGATCGCGCGGCGACTGCTCGACGACGACGACGTTCCAGTCGGCGCCGCCATTGGCGCGAAGCGACCGCAGGCACTCGCACGTCATGCGATAGTGCGCGTCCGTCTTCGCGTTCGACAGGACGATGGCCGAGACGCGGCGGCGTGCGGTCGCCCGGCCGGCTTGCGTCCGGACTGGCTGCTGCGGCGTCGTGGGCGTCACGCACGGCGCCCGCGGCGGCAGTCTCTCGCGCGCGAACGCGGCGTTGTTTTCGATGCGCGGACGCTCGGACGGCGGAAGCGCGGCGTCTTGGAGTAGCGCCTCCCACAGCGCGAGGCTCTCGGCGTATCGGCCGATCCCCCAGGCGGCGAGCGCGCACTCGTCGCGGAGCGCCCAGTCGTACACCGTCGCGTCGAGAAAAAGGCCGGTCGCCGGCTTCGCGACTGGGAGTGCGCCGCGCGCGAGCGTCCAGCCGGCCTCGGACAGACCGTTGAGGCGGCAGCAACGGATGGCGGCGTGCAGCGCTTCGGCGCGGGTGGGCAGCGTCTCGTGCGCCGCGAGGTAGGCATCGAAGGTGACCGCCTCGGACGGTTCGACCGGGAGCCAGAGCACCGCCGCGCGCCAGGCCTCGTCCGCCTGCGCGCCGAGCTCCGGCTCCGTCGCGAGCACCGCCAGCATCGCGATGCCCTGGTGCCGCGTCTGCTCGTGCCAGGTCAGCACCTTCGCGAGCGAGAGCCGTGCGCGCGCATCGTCGCCGCTCGCGAGCAGCGCTTCGAGACCGGACTCGGCTTCCTGCCAGCCGGCGGCGCGGAGCTCGG
>CALFMR010000160.1 GCA_937880585.1 uncultured Acidobacteriota bacterium | reverse complement strand
CCACGCCGAACCCGCGCTTCCGCCGCGCGACGGCGCCAGCGACGACGGCGTAGATGCCGATGACGGCGAGCCCGAGCGCGATACCGGCAAAGGCGCCGGCGAGCTCGCTCGTCAGACGCTGCCGCCACAATTGGTCGGCGACGATGCCCGCCATCGTCGTATTGGCCGAGACGACCACGCCGCGGTCGACGAGCGCGACTTCGCGCGGAATCGACGCGGCGACCGCCGCCGGATCGCCCGACGTGCGGAGCACGAACGTCAGGCTGCTCAACCCGAACTCCGACGACCGCTGCGCGAAGGCGACGTACGCCTCGTCTTCGGGCGGGCTGGTCCAGTCGGTCTGACGCGCGTTGGCGGCGACGCCGACGACGGTCAACGCGGTCGGAACGTCGCTCGGTCCGGGAAGGTGGATGCGACGGCCGACCGCCGATCTTCCCGGCCATTGCCGCTCCGCCATGGCCTCATTGATCACGACGACCGGAAGCGACGAGGCCGTATCGGTCGAGGCCACGTCGTGCCCAGCCACGAGCGGCAGGCCCATCGCCGCGAAGTAGCCCGGCCGAACGACGCGATAGATCGCCGTCGGCTGTTCCTGCGGCGGTGGCGCGGGCCGATCGTCGGGCCAGTAGCTCACCTTCCACGTGTCGCCCGCGAGCGGCAGGTGGTTGATCGCGCCCGCGGCGGTCACGAAGGGCATCGCCGCGAGCCGCGCCTGCACGCGATCGAACATGGCCGGACGCGCGGCTGCCTGCGCGTAGGGCGTCCCGTCGAGCGACACTGTGGCGACCGCGAGGTGATCGACCTGGAAGCCGGGATCGATGCCGTTCAGGCGGACCATCGTGCGCGTGAGCACGCCGGCGTCGGCCAGCAGTACCACCGCGAGTGCGACTTGTCCGGCGACGAGCAGACCTCGGGCCCGCCGGCCGCCGCGTCCCTCGGTCGCGCCACGGCTGTTGTCCTGGAATCCACGCGCGACGGTGTGCCTGACGATCTGCAGCGCCGGCGCCAGGCCCGTGGCGAGGCCGCTGACCAGCGTCGCGAGTGACGCGGCGAGGAAGACGCGCGTGTCGAAGCTGACGTCCTGCTGTCGCGGCAGACTGCCGGGCGGCAGGGCCGCGATGAGCGCGTGCACGCCCCAGGTGGCGCAGGCGAGCCCCGCGATCGATCCGAGCGCCGCGAGTAGCAGGCTCTCGGTCAACAGTTGCCGAACGATATCCGTCCGCGATGCGCCGACGGCAAGTCGTATGGCGATCTCCCGCTTTCGGCCGGCCGCGCGGGCGAGCAGGGCATTCGCGACGTTCGCGCACGCGATGAGCAGCACGCACGCCACGAGCGCGAGGAGCAGGACGAGCGTCGACCGAATCCCTGCGACGGCTTTGTCGAGGAGCGGCGTGACCGTGATGCGTGCGCCCGCGTTCGTCGCCGGGTAATCGTGCGCGAGCCGTGCGCAGATGGCGCTCATCTCCGCCTGTGCCCGGGCCGTGGACACGCCGTCCTTCAAGCGTCCGAAGAGCCGGAGGGACTGTCCGGCGCGATCGTCGGCGCGGTTGGCGAGTGTGAGTGGCGCCCACAATTCGGCACGGGTCGCCCAGAACGGCGCGAAGCGGAAGCCTGGCGGCATGACGCCGACGACGACATAGGGCGCGCCGTCGATCGGGACGGTCCGTCCGATGACGAGCGGATCGCTCGCGAAGCGCGTTCTCCACAGGTTGTCGCTGAGGACGACGACGTGGTCGTGGCCGGGCTGAGCGTCGACATTGGTCAACGTCCGGCCGAGCGCCGGGGACACGCCGAGTAGATCGAACAGGTCGCCGCTGACCGTCAGGCCGTCGAGTCGAATGGGACGCTCTCCGCCTCCGAGCGTGACGCTCCACCACTGGGCCGCACTCAGATGATCGACCGACCGCGCCTCTCGCTCGTAGTCGAGGAAGTCCGCCGGAGAAACCGGTCCGTTGCCACTGGGGCCCTGCAACGCCACGACGAGGCGGTCCGCGTCTTGGTAGGCAAGCGGACGTAACAGGACCGCGTCGACAACCGTGAACACGGCCGTCGACGCCCCGATGCCGAGCGCGAGCGCGGCAATGGCGAGCGCGGCGAACCGCGGTTCCCTCCGTAGCAGGCGGAGAGCGAATCGAACGTCGCGCAGCCAGTTCCCCATGGCGCCTCCGTCCAATTGGACGGTCGGGAGCGCGGCGGGTTAGCCGTACGGACGTCTCGTCGATTCAGCCCTCGCGCAACACGCGCGCCGGATCGAGCCGTGACGCACGCCGGGCCGGGATCCAGGCGGCCAGGACGACGGCCGAGGCCAGGACAAGGGCGGCGACGATGAACGTCGTCGGGTCGCGGGCGTCGAGCTGGAAGAGAAGCGTCTGCACGAAACGCGCGGCCCACAGGCTCGCGGCCGCGCCGATGACGAGGCCGATCGCAAGCAGGACCGCGACGCGCCGGAAGATCAGGCCGACGATGCCGCCCGTGCTCGATCCGAGCGCCAGGCGCACGCCGATCTCGGTCCGCCGCGCGTTCACCGCGTGCGAGACGACGCCGTAGAGGCCCACGGCCGCGAGCAGCAGACCGAGCGCGCCGAAGAACGTCGAGAGCAGCGCGACGAGCTGCTCGCGCAGCATGGACGCGTGGATGTACTCGTCGAAGGTGCGGAACGTGAACGAGACGCGCGGATCGACCTGGAACAGGGCGGCGGCCAAGCTTCGCTCGACCGCCGCGCGCTGCCCGGGCGCCGTGGCGATCGTCACATTCATCCCGAAATCCTCGGCCGACGGCGGCACGTACATCGTCGGCACGAACCCTTCGCGCGGCGATCGATAGACCGCGTCGGCCGCGAGGCCGACGATGCGATAGAGCGTGCGATCGCGTGGGCCGCCGGCGCGAATCGTCTGGCCGACCGGTGATCCACGCTGCAGGAACCGACTCGCGAACGACTGGTTCACGATCGCGACGTGATCGGTGCTGTTCAGATCGCCGATTTCGAAGTCTCGCCCAGCGATCAGCGTCGCGCCCATGGTCTTGAACCATCCCGGCGAAACGGCATTCATCCAGGTCATCCGGCTGCGATCGGGAATGCCCGCATCGTCGCCGACGCCGGCGTTCCAGCCGGATCCGTCGATCGGCGTGATGACGGACGTCGCGGCAGAAGTCGCGCCTGGCACCGTGGCCGCGGCCGCACGCAGGCGCTCCATGAGCGCCAACTGCTCGGCGCGATCGGTCGTGCTCGCGTGCAGGTCCATCCTGGCGATCAGCAGCGGCTCGGGCGTGAATCCGAGCGGCACGTCGCTGAGCGATCGGAACGTCTGCAGAAAGAGACCGGCCGCCACGACCAGCATGAGCGACAGGGCGACCTGTGCGACGACCAGGACGCCGCGGATCGTGAAGCGGCGATCGCCCGCGATGCTGCGGCCCGAATCCTTCAGGGCGTCGTTCGGCGCGACGCGTCTCAGCCCGAGCGCGGGGGCGACCCCGGCGACAATCGCGGTGAGTCCGGCGAGCGCGGCCGTGAATCCGAGGACACGCCAATCGAGCTGGAGATCGAGCGAGACCGTGTCGCGCCAGGTATCGAGCTGGCGGACGAGCATCGCGCCGCTCCACCACGCGAAGGCCACGCCGAGCGCAGCGCCGACGACGGCGATGACCAGACTCTCGGCGAGCAGCAACCGCGCGAGCCGCCACCGCGACGCGCCGAGCACGAGCCGGACGCTGAGCTCGTGATGCCGCGAGACCGCCCGCGCCAGGAGCAGGTTGGCGATGTTCGCGCACGCGATGAGCAGGACGACGCCGACGACGGCGAGCACGGCGAGAAGCGGCGTCTCGAAGTCGCCGCGGAGTTCTGACGGCCCCGTGGCCGCCGGCGTGATGACGAGCGGAGCGGTCATGTAGTCGGCTAGCGCCCAGGGCGGACCCTCCTTCGGCCGCGCTTCTTCGCGAAGCTGCGGCATCAGGCCGGCGAGCGCCGCGTTGAGTTGTTCGATGGTCTGCCCAGGTTTGCGCCGGGCCATGATCTCGAGCCACCAGTACCAGCCGCTCTGCAGCCCGTCATCGGATCGGTCGATGGACGCCTTCGCCGCAATTGGAATCATCACGTCGTCGGTCCGTCCGACTTCCGGACCGAAGAAGCCGGCGGGGGTGACGCCGACAACGGTGAAGGGCACGCGGTTCAACGTCAACCGCCGGCCGATGACGTTGTCCGCGCCGCCGAAGTGCTGTTGCCAGAAACGATGGCTGATGATCGCCACGGCGCTGTCGCCGCCGACCGTGTCATCGGCGGCCGTGAGCGTACGGCCGCGCAGTGGCGCGACGCCGAGCACGTCGAACATCCGTCCGCTCACGTAGGCACCGTCGACGAATGCCGTTTCGCCGCCCTGCGACATGTCGAAGTGTTCGTTCGACCACGCGAACGCGCCGTCGAACAGCTCGTCGCGATGCCGATCGAGCGCCTGCCAGATCGGATTCGTCCAGGAGCCGTGCTCGACGTAGACGAGGCTGCCCGGATCGCGCACGGGCAGTGTGCGCAGCGACAGGCTGTTGAAGAGCGAGAAGAGCGCGGTGTTGGCGCCGATGCCGAGCGCGAGCGTGCCGACGGCGACGATGGTGAAGCCCGGGCTCTTGGCGAGGCCGCGAATGACCGTGCGCAGATCCTGTCGGAGCGCGTCGAGTGTGCGCCAGGTCCAGGCGTCACGCGCGTCCTCGCGGGCGAGCGTCGTATTGCCCAACGCTCGACGACTGGCGACGGCCGCGTCGTCTGGCGCGTAGCCCTCGCGTTCGAATCGCTCCTGACGCAGTGACCGGTGCGTCTCGAGCTCTTCGCGCAGGTCGGCGTCGTGACGCGGCGAATGAAGGAGATGCAGCAGGCGCCGTAGTGTGCGCATGAGTGAGCCTCTGAACTTCTGGCTTCTCAGTTCTGACTTGACAGGCGTGTCAGGTCGTCCCCAACACGCCCTGGATCGCGCCGACCAGCCGATCGAACTCGGCGCGTTCGGCGGCCAGTTGTCGGCGTCCCGCGGCGGTCAGCGTGTAGTAGCGCGCGCGACGATTGTTCTCCGACGTGCCCCATTCGGCCTTCACCCAGCCCTTGACGAGCAGCCGCTGGAGCGCGGGGTAGAGCGCGCTCTCGCCGACCTGCAGCACATCGCCCGATGTCAGGCGCAGGTGCTCGACGATGGCGTAGCCGTGCTTCGTGCCGTGCGAGACGGCCTTGAGGATGAGCAGCTCGAGCGTGCCCGGCAGCAAGTCGGATGGCGTGTTGGTAAGTCCCATCAGTGAATGATGGGAATATAGCGGCGACGAAAGACCTCTGTCAACTTCGAACTTCGAACGCAGCGTTATCGCTCAGCGGGCGCCGCTGCCGTCTAGGTCCTTGATCCAAATCCGCCGGAAATGCACGCGGCCAGCGCCGTACTGCTCGATCTGCAGGCCGATGTCGCCGCGCGCACGGAAAAACGTCGGATCGTCGTCGATGAGAATCGCCATGACGTGGCCGTTGACGATGTGCGTGAGCTCGCGGCCGCGGGCGATGATGTGAATCTGATTCCAGCCGCCAGGGACGAGGAACGCGCGCAACGCGTCAGCGTCGCCGAGGCTGCCGATGAGCCGCGGCCGCACACCTGGCGCCGCGCGGACGATGCCGCCGCGCCACGCGATCTCGCGCCGCGTCGTGCCGCGCTCCTCGACATTGCCAGCCATTTGGAGATCGGCATCGAAGTCGAGGCCCGGGCCGTACAGCGTCCAGCGGGGATCGGCGGGCACTTGGAAGACCGGGCCACGTGCCGCCGCGCCGCCGGCGCGCGGCGCGCTCGGTCCGAGCCAGCCGGCCAGGTCCGTCGTGCTGCGGTAGGCGATGCCGCTGTGGATGTCGCCGTCGAGCTTGATCTCGAGCTTCAGCTCGAAATCATCAAGCTCACCGCCGCGCCAGATGAGATGCGTCGAGCCGACGCGATGGTCGGCCGTCGACTCCGCCGTGATGGCGCCGTCCTCCACACGCCAGACCGCGGGATTGCCATCCCAGCCGGTGAGGGTCGCGCCGGCGAAGATGGACGTCCAGCCGTCCTGGTCGTCGTAGTCGAGTGGCTGCGGTGGGACGAAGGGACTCGGCCTCGGTCGCGCGGCCGCCGGGCCCGCGGTCGCCGGTGCCTGTCCGGCAGGTGCCGCACGAGCTGCTGGTCGCGCGAGGGTGAAGGCGACCATGGCCGCCGCGGCGGCCATCCAGAGGGCAGGGGACATCGCACGCGTTCGAGGGAACCGCATCGATCCGCCTTTCCGCCGAAGGCGTCAGATCCGGCCTCGGGCGCCGCTATAGTACGCTGAGCGCCGTCCGGCCGCGAGCGGGGCACGGTCGCATTTCCTCGCCGGAGGGCACACAATAGACGCATGAAGCTCCGCATCATCTGCAAGTCCAAGATCCATCAGGCTGTCGTGACCGGCGCCGACGTGAACTACATCGGCAGCATCGGCATCGACGAGGGACTGATGCGCATGACGGGCATCGTGCACGGCGAGCAGGTTGCGGTGTGGAACGTGACCAACGGCCAGCGGATCGAGACCTATGCCATCCGCCTGCCGGAGGGCTCGGGCCGGATCGTGGTGAACGGCGCGGCCGCGCGGCACTTCCAGCCGGGCGATCGCGTGATCATCGCCGCCTTCTACCTGACCGACGAGCCGGTCGTGCCGCAGATGATTGCCGTCGACGAGCACAACCGGTTCGTGAAGACGCTGGACGGCACGGCCTCGCCCGAGGACCTCGTCACTACCGTCGGCTGATCGCGTGTTTGCGGCTTCGCGCCCACGCGCGGCCACTTGGGGCCTCATCGCCGCGCTCCTCGTCTCGGTCCCACTCGTTGCCGCGCCCGCCGAGGCGCCCGGCATCCTCATCTCCCGACAACTCGCCGAAGCCCGTCACCTGGCGGTCGGCGACGAGGTTCGTCTGGCGGCCGAGCCGTCCGGCACGGCCTCTCGCCAGTTTCGCGTCGTCGGAATTTACGAGCCGACGCCGGATCCCCTGCGTTTCGCGCAACCGCCGCTCGATGTCCGATTGCATCTGCCGGACCTGCTCGCGTTGACCGGCGATCCCGCGGATGCGGCGAGTCAGGACGCCGTGACGGCCATCAACGTCGCGCTGGCCGATCCCGCCGATGCCGACGCGTTCGCTCGCGACGTCGCGGGACGGCTTCCCGGCGTCACGGCGCGCGCCACGTCGTCGCCCGATGCGCGGACGAACACGTTCGTCGTGATCGAGCGCTTCCACACCGCCATCGCGTTCGTCACCGTGCTTGGGAGCGCCGTGTTTCTGCTCGCGTTGATGGTGATGCTCGTCGACGAACGCCGATCGACGGTCGCCATCCTGCGCCTCATGGGTTTCACGCGGCGCCGCATCCTGCTGCAGGTCTGCGCGGAAGGCGCGTTGATCGCGCTCGTGGGCGCCGCGGGTGGTGTGCTCTTTGCCATCGCCGTGCAAGGGCTCTTCAATCGCTTCTTCCAGTGGCGCTACGACACGGCGCTCGTCTTCCTGCGCGTGACGCCAGCGGTCGTGTGGCGATCGCTCGTCATCGCCGTGCCACTCGGCATCGGTGCGAGCCTTGCCGCGTCGTGGTCTCTCCTGCGTCGAACCGGCGCCGGGCTTCATCGATGACGGGCCTGCGCGCGCTGCGGTTCGCGTGGCTGACGATCGTGCGGCAGCCGGCGCGATCCGTGCTGGGCATTCTTGGCGTCGCCGCGGTCGGCGCACTGCTCTTCGACATGCTGCTCCTGTCGCGCGGGCTCGTGCTGTCGTTCCGCACGCTGCTCGACGCAGGCGGGTTCGACGCGCGCGTGCTCGCGACCGACATGGTCCCATTCAGCGGTCCGCGTCTGGATCATGCGTCGACGTTGGCCGCAGCGATCAGGGCCCTGCCTGAAGTCGCGGCCGTGCAGCAGGTCAGGACCGTGCGCGCGACGGCTGGCGACCGCAGCGTCGCGTCCGCGATGGGCGTCGATGATGGCGAAGATGACGGCGAGATCGAAATCGTCGGGACCGACATACACGTGCATCCCGTCTGGACGATTGCCGAAGGACGCGACGTCGCGGAGGATCCCGCAAACGGCCTCGTCATCAATCGACATCTGGCCGAGACGCTCGGCGCGAAGCCAGGATCGAAGGTCACGCTGCGCGGCCGTTGCGGCGACGAGGCGTCGATGCCGCCGCCGGTCACGTTCATCGTGACAGGCATCGCGACGTTTCCATTCGATACGCCGGGCGACGACACGGCCGGCACGTCGATCGCGAGCGCCGCGCGGCTGTGCGGCGAGCGCGACGCGGATCAAGCCGACATGCTGCTCGTTCGCTCCCGCGATGGCGTCGGCGCTGATACCGCGGCGGCCGCGATCCATGCGCGGCGGCCCGATCTGCACATCGTCACGAACGCCGAGATCGTCGACCAGTTCAGCCGGCTGCAGTTCTCGTACTTCCGACAAATCTCGTCCGTACTCGCGACCGTGACGCTGTTCTTCGGCTTCCTTCTCGTGGCCGTCCTCTTGACCGTGTCGGTCAACCAGCATCTAGGCGAGATCGCCACGCTGCGCGCGATCGGTCTGACACGCGCGCGCGTCGTCGCGGGCATTTTCTGGGAATCGGTCGTCATGGTCGGCACGGGCGGCGTCCTCGCCGTGCCGATCGGCTTCGTCGTTGCCGCGTGGCTCGATCGTATTCTTCGCCGCCTGCCGGGGATTCCGACGGGACTGCACTTCTTCGTCTTCGAGCCGCGCGCGCTCGGGCTGTACGTGGTGCTGCTGAGCGCTGCCGCCCTCGCGGCCGCGGCCTATCCCATGCGTATCGTCGCCGGCTTGCCGATTGCCGGCACGCTGCGCCAGGAGGTCGTGTCGTGACCGCGCCGGTCGTCGAAGCACGAGGCGTGTCGCGCGTGTTTCCGATGCAAGCCGGAGCGGTGACCGCGCTCGCGGACGTCTCACTGCGCGTGAGCGCGGGCGAATACCTGAGCATCGTTGGGCCGTCTGGATGTGGCAAGTCGACGCTCCTGCACGTGCTCGGTTGCGTCGACGTGCCGACGGCCGGCGCCTTGCGATTCCAAGATCGCGACGTCGCCACGTTGCCCGACGCCGAGCGGAGCCGGCTGCGGCTGCGCGAGATCGGATTTGTTTTTCAGCGATTCTTCCTGCTGCCAATGCTGACCGCCTGGGAGAACGTCGAACTGCCGCAGGCCGAGGCGGGTATCGCACGTGCGGAGCGTCGAGCGCGGACCGCGGAGCTGCTCGATTACGTGGGCCTCGCGGCGCGTGCGGGGCATCGTCCATCGGAGCTCTCTGGCGGCGAGATGCAGCGCGTCGCGATCGCGCGGGCGCTCGCGAATCGACCGCGGTTGCTGCTCGCCGACGAACCGACGGGCGAGCTCGATCAGACCACCGGCGGTCAGGTCGCGGATCTGCTCGATCGACTACACGGCGATGGTACGGCCGTGGTCGTCGTCACACACGACGCAGTCATGGCCGAGCGTGCGCCGCGACTCGTGCATATGCGCGACGGACGGATCGTCGAGGACTCCACGCGATGATCTTCCGGCTCGCCTGGCGATCGCTCATCGCGCGGCCCGTCCGCAGCGTCGTCCTCGCGGGCGGCTTCGGCCTCGGCGTGGCCGTGATGGCGGCGCTCCTCGGCATCGGCGGAGCCATCCTCGAACAGGCACGCGCGCCCGCGCTCGTCGGCGGTGGCGACGTCATCGTCAGCGGCGCGACCGGATCGCTGCCGAACGCGCGGTTCGCCATGGCTGATGTCCTCGGCGCGCCGCCGTTCGTCTCGCGTGTGCGTGCAGCGGCCCCGACCGCCGAGACCATGGTGTATCTCGTCGAAGACGGCCGCGCGCCAACGGCGCTCCGCGCCACCGGCGGCATTCCGAGTCTCGAACGTGTGTTAGCCAATCCCGAGATTCGGCAGATTCCCGCGTGGCAAGACACCGCGGCCGATCGCGCGTGGATCGCGCCCGCGCCGGGCGAGCTCTTGCGCGACATGGATCGGTTCCATCCGATTCCCGACGTTCCGGCTCGCGTCTCGTCATGGGCGGAGTGGCTGTACTTCAACGGCCGCACGGATGACGCGCGGTTCTATCTCAGCTTTCTCGCCGGCCCGCGGCTGCCCTCGGGACGCCGTACGATGAGTGTTCGGCTGCAGCTCGAGCGCGGCGGCCGCATGACGTCCTATTCCGATCGCGCCGAGGTCGACGACGCGGAGGTGCTGGCGTCGGCGCCGGATCTCACGGTTGGGCGCGACACCGTTCGGCTCGTCGGGACGGAGTACCGCATCGCGATCGATCTGCCGGCGGAATCCGGTGGCGGGCGCGCGGTAGGGGACATCGTCATCCATGCGACGACGGGGCGATCGCTGCCGCCGCTCGAATTGCGCGGGGCTGGTGGATGGGTGTCGGGCTACGTCGTGCCCGTCATGTCGGGCACGCTCGACGGCCAGATCCGTGTGGGAC
>CALFMR010000159.1 GCA_937880585.1 uncultured Acidobacteriota bacterium | reverse complement strand
TGGGAGGTCCTGCGCGCGGAGGCCGCGCTACCGCCGGCGCTCGATCCGCGCACGTGGCACCCGTATGTGCCGGGAGCGGCGCCGGTCTCGATTGGCGTCGACATCCTGGACGAAGATCACTCGCTGCGCCGCGCGCTGTCGCGGCTTGCGGCCGATGCGGCGCTTCGCGTGCGATTGGGCGAGGCGGCGCGCCGCCATTGGGAAGCCGAGCACACGGTCGAGCGCATGGCGCAGGACACGCTGGATCTGGCCGCGCGCGCCGCGGCCGCGCCGGCTCCTCCACCGGTCGCGCCGCCCATCGGCCCAGCGTCCGATCCTTACGCGTACGCGCGCGACCTGCTCGCGGCGTTCCCCGAGGTCCCATGCATGTGATGCTGAACGGCGAGCCGACCGACCTGCCCGGCCCGATGACGATTGCCGCGCTCCTCGAGCGGCTCGGCATCGACGGCCGGATGGTGGCCGTCGAGTACAACCTCACGATCATCAAGCGCGCGCGCTACGCCGAGACGACGATCGAGCCGGACGCCGAGATCGAGATCGTCGCGTTCGTTGGCGGCGGCTGACACCGCCGGGCCGATGCGTTAAGCTGACGCGATGGTCGACCCGCTCGTCATTGCCGGACGCACGTTCACCTCGCGGCTCGTCGTGGGGACCGGTAAATACTCGTCGCACGCGGTCATGAAAGCCGCGCACGAGGCGTCGGGCACCGAGATGGTCACGGTCGCGGTCCGGCGCGTGGATCTCGCGGCGAAAGGCGCGGGTGCGCTCCTCGAGTGGATCGACACGTCGCACATCTTCATCCTGCCGAACACAGCCGGCTGCTACACGGCTGATGACGCCGTCCGCACGGCGCGACTCGGACGCGAAGCGGGTCTTTCGAACTGGGTGAAGCTCGAAGTCATCGGCGATCAAGAAACGCTTTTCCCTGACACCGAAGCGCTCATCGCCGCCACCCACACACTCGTCAAGGACGGCTTCGTCGTCCTGCCCTACACGAACGACGATCCGATCGTGGCGCGCAAGCTCGAAGACGCGGGCGCGGCGGCCGTGATGCCGCTCGGCGCACCGATCGGCTCGGGACTCGGCATCCAGAACGCGAACAATCTCCAGATCATCAAGGAACGCGCGGGCGTGCCGGTCATCGTGGACGCGGGCGTCGGCACGGCGTCGGATGCGGCCGTCGCGATGGAGCTCGGCGCTGACGGCGTACTGATGAACACGGCCATCGCCGGCGCATCCGATCCGCCGCTCATGGCCGCGGCCATGAAGGCGGCCGTCTTCGCGGGCCGGCTCGCGTTCCTCGCGGGCCGCATCGAACGCCGCCGCTACGCGACGGCCAGCAGCCCGACGAGCGGACTCGTCACCACCGCGCGGCGGTCCGGATAACGGTGCGCGTCCGGCGCACGCCACGCATGGTCGCCTTCCTCGAGCCTCGGCGGATCTGACGTGGACGAACCGCTCGCCGCCCATCTCGAACGTCTCGAACGCGAACGGCAGGACGCCGATCGGCGCTACAACGACGCGCTGACCGCGGTCGATCGGGCGCTGCCCGCCGGCGTCCCCGCGCCGTCACCTACGCCGCCGGCCGACGCCGAACAGCTCGCCGCGCTCAACGATACATGGCGGATCATCGCCGCCGATCCGCCGATCGATCGCTCACTCAAGGGCCGCCTGCGCGGATTCGTGTGGCGGCTCGTCGGTCCGATCCTCGGCAATCAGCAGCGGTTCAATTCGCTGCTCGTCGACCACCTCAATCGCACGTCTGCGTCACTCGACACGGCGCGTGCGGCCGGTGACGCGCGAGCCTCGGCGCTGCACGCCCAGCTCGACGCGCTCGTCCATTTCCAGTCGCGCCTGTTGCAGTACCTCCAGACGATCACGTGGTACGTCGACACGAAAGATCGCGCGACCGCTGCGCGCGCGGACGTCGTCAACGCGGGACTCAGCGCGCTGACCGACGACTGGCTGAAGCGCTGGGAATCGACGCACACGGCGGATGCGCATCGTGCGGCAACGACCGATCGGCTGCGCGCCTCGATCGACGACGTGCGCGCAACGGCCGCACAGGCGCAGGACGCGGCGCTCGCCCTCAAGCGCGACGTCGAGCGGCTGCTCGCCGGTCCCGCGCCGGATGTGTCCGGCTCGACGCCGCCGCCCGCGCCGGATCTCGACGCTTTCAAATACGTCGGCTTCGAGAACGCCTTCCGCGGTCCCACCGACGAGATCGCGCGTCGCCTGGCGAGCTACTTACCGACGTTCGAAGGCCAGTCGGACGTGCTCGACATCGGCTGCGGCCGCGGCGAGTTCCTGGATCTGCTGCGCGCGCGCGGCATCAGCGCGCGCGGGCTCGACAGCAACCACGCGATGGCCGAAGCCTCGCGCGCGCGCGGGCTCGACGTCGTCGAAGCCGACGCGCTCACCTATCTGCGCGGCCTGGACGACGGCGCGCTCGGCGGACTGTTCGCGGCGCAGGTCGTCGAACATCTACCGCCGGCGTATCTCACTGCGCTCCTCGAGACCGCCGCGCACAAGCTGCGCCCCGGCGCGCCGATCGTCCTCGAGACGATCAACCCGGCGTGCTGGGTCGCCTTCTTCGAAAGCTACATCCGCGATCTCACGCACGTGCGCCCGCTGCACCCCGAGACGCTGCAGTATTTCCTCCGCGCGAGCGGATTCCGTGACGTGACGATCGCATATCGATCGCCGGTCGATCCCGCCGGACGACTGCGCGACGTCGCGTCGCAGGCCCCGGACACGCCGCCGCTCCTGGCCGACCTCATCGACACGTTCAACGAGAACGTCGCGACGCTCAACGGGCGGATGTTCACCTACATGGACTACGCGGCCATCGGGCGCCGCTAGCGCCGCCCGCTCATGACCTTCACCGAACTGGCTCTCCCCGGCGTCTGGTCGATCGACGACGACGTGTTCGCCGACGAGCGTGGAGCGTTTGCATGTCTCTGGGCATCCGAAGAACTGGCCGCGCGGGGACTCGACTCGTCGCTCACCCAATGCAACTGGTCGACCAACCATCGCAAAGGCACGATCCGCGGATTGCACTACCAGGTGCCGCCGTTCGCGCAGGTGAAGATCGTCCGCGCCATCCGCGGCGCGGTCTTCGACGTCATCGTCGATCTGCGGCCGGACTCGCCCGCGTTCAGGCAATGGATCGGCGTCGAGCTGTCCGAGCGATCGGCGCGGGCGCTGTACTTGCCGCGCGGCGTCGCGCACGGCTACCAGGCGCTCGCCGACGACGCGACGGTGCTGTACTTCGTCTCGACGAGCTACGCGCCCGATCATCAACGCGGCGTGCGATGGAACGACCCCGCGTTCGCGATCGAGTGGCCGCTCGGCGCGCCGACCGTCATCAACGCGCGCGACGCGGCGTTCGCCGATTTCACGCCCGACCCTCACGCCGCCGCGCGCTGACGCGCGGGCGGCCGATTGCGCCGCGGCCGGCGAGCGGAAATAATCGCGACACGACATGAAGGACGCGCCCGAGCGGCTCATCGCGGACAACCGCAAGGCCGCACACGACTACCATTTCCTCGAGACGTTCGAAGCGGGCGTCGCGCTCGTCGGCACCGAGGTCAAAGCGATCCGCGAGGGTCGCGTGAACCTCCGCGACAGCTACTGCCGGCTCGAGGCGGCCGAGGCCTACCTGCTCGGCGCGCATATCGGCCAGTACAGCCACGGCGGCTACGCGTCGCACGATCCGACGCGCCGGCGCAAGCTGCTGCTGAAGCGCGAGGAGCTGAACAAGCTGCTCGGCCGCACGACCGAGCGCGGACTGACGATCGTCCCGCTGCGGATGTACTTCAAACATGGCCGCGTGAAAGTCGCGATTGCCCTGGCCAAGGGCAAGAACACGATCGACAAACGCGAGACGATCAAGCGCCGCGAAGCCGAGCGGGAGACGCGCGCCGCCATCAAGAGCCGGCGGGTATAATGGCGCGCGTGACGCGATCAACCTGGATCGTCCTGGTGGTGATTCTGGTCGTCGGCTTCGGCGGCTGGTACTTGCTCCATCGACCCTCCGGCCACGTGGTGATGCGCTTCGCGGACCGAATTCCGAACGCGGTGGAAGCGCGGCCGCGGCCCGACGTGTTCTCGGTCATCGAGGCCACGATCGCCGGCGACACGAAGCACGCAATCTTCGCGAGCGAGACGAGCCGCATCGCCTGGCGCGGGACCGTGCACGACCACGCGTGGAACGACGTGAGCACCGGCATGCTCGAAAAGGGCTGGAAGACGCCCGGCGACGGCGTGCTCTTCCGCATCTCGGCCAATGACGACGAACTCCTG
>CALFMR010000158.1 GCA_937880585.1 uncultured Acidobacteriota bacterium | reverse complement strand
CGCGAGTTCTACGACGATGGAACGCCGCTCGGCACATCGGCGGCGGAGGAGTGCCGCATCGATGCGATCGCGCAGGCGCTGGCGGTGCTGTCTGGCGCGGAGCCGGCGGAGCGCGCGGAGCAGGCGCTCGACGCGGCCGAGCATCGTCTCGTGAGCGAGGAGGAGAAGCTGATTCGGCTGCTCACACCGCCGTTCGACAAGACGACGCACGACCCCGGCTACATCAAGGGATATCTGCCGGGCGTGCGCGAGAACGGCGGGCAGTACACGCACGCCGCGGCCTGGATCGTCATGGCGCTGGCGCGGTTGGGCAGCGGCGACGAAGTCGCCGAGCTGTTCCATCTGCTCAATCCCATCAACCACACGCGCACGGCCGCCGACGTCGAACGCTACAAGGCCGAGCCGTATGTCATGGCCGGCGACGTGTACGCGCGCGCGCCGCACGCCGGCCGCGGCGGATGGAGCTGGTACACGGGATCGGCGGCCTGGCTCTACCGCGCCGGGATCGAGAGCCTGCTGGGACTCGCCCGCCGCGGCGACACCTTCAGCATGAACCCGTGCATTCCCTCGTCATGGCCCGCCTACGACATCACGTGGAGGTTCGGCGCGGCGTGTTATGACATTCGGGTGTCGAATCCCGATCGGCAGTGCCGCGGGGTGCGCGACGCCACGCTCGACGGCGCCGCGGTGGATCCATCCGCGATCCCGCTCGTCGACGACGGGCGCACGCACGAGGTGCGGATCGTGCTCGGCGTACGGTAGACACGTGCGGCAGGCGCCGCTGGACCGGCGCCTTGCGCGCGCGCAAGGCCGCAGCGGCCGGCGAGAGAGAGAATCGACCATGCACTTCTTTTCGTCCGGGGGGCACTTGGGGAGACACGTGAAGGAGGACATCGGCTCGCGCAGCGACATCATCTGCCTCGTCGACGAGTTCTACGAGCGCGTCCGGCAGGACGATCTGATCGGGCCGATCTTCACCGACATCGCGCGCGTCGACTGGTCGAAGCACCTGCCGAAGATGTACGCGTTCTGGGAATCGGTCCTCTTCGGCGTCGCCGGGTTCACAGGCAACCCGATGCTCGTCCACTACGCGCTCGCGCAGCGCACGCCGCTCACGAGCCGCGAGTTCGATCGCTGGATCGAGCTGTTCCACGCCACGGTCGACGACCTGTTCGAAGGACCGACCGCGGAGGACGCCAAGCGCCGCGCCAGCATGATCGCCGGCACGATGCTGTACCACGTCGGCACGAGCGTGCCGCGGGCGGTGCCGCTTCGCGGCGTCGAGTAACGAAAGGGCGAGGAGACGTTTTGGGGACGGCCGCCCGAGCCGAGGCGCGCGCTTACAGCGTGGACGACTGGACGTCCGCTTCGCGCTCGGCCTGATGCTTCAGACAGTACGGCGTCCACGGTGACGCCTCGAGCCGCTTCGCCTCGATGGGACCGCCGTCGACGACGCACTGGCCGAAGGTGCCGTCTTCGATGCGGCGGAGCGCGTCGCGCACCTGCTCGAGCATCGTCGAATCGAGCTCCGCTTCAGAAAAGTTCTCGCTGACCGTCTCGTCGGCGGTGCTCGCGTCGCCCGTATCGGCTACGCCGTCCACGTGCTGATCGCGTCCGCGATCCGCTTCGTGGGACGTACGAGCCACGAGCTTCGTCTCGAGATCCAGCAACCGCTGCTTGTAGTGGTCGAGATTCATGGTGCGCTCCCCGTGAACATGGCCGCGGCCGCCATGCGATGCGACAGCCGCCGGGCGGCTACTGTTCGTATTTCTCGACGACCGATGGCGGCCGGACGGCGGCCTCGTCCGGGTCCTTGCCGAATTCGCGGAGCGCGCGCCGCTGCCGCAGCAGGTCCCAGCACTGGTCGAGCTGTACTTTCAGATCCTCGAGACGGACGCGCGCGTGATCGTCCATCGAGCCCTCGTAGAGGGCTTCCTCTTCCTTGACGAGACGCGTGATCGTTGCCAGCACGTTCTGATCGGTCGTGTGCTCTGCCATCGTCGTCTCCTTCTACGAGTGCGTCGCGAAACGCCGAGCGGATCCGTCTCTCACGCGCCCGCGGCCAGCGCTTCCCGCAGGACGCTGAGCAGCGCGTCGTAGTCATAGCCGGCGTCGACGCGGAGGCCGTTGACGAAAAAGGTGGGCGTGCCGTTCACGCCGCTGCGCGCGCCGCCCTCCACGTCGGCATCGATGCGGGTCGCGATCGCGGCGCTGTCCGCATCGGCGACGAAGCGATCGACGTCGAGCCCGAGCCGCTCGGCCGCGGCGACGAGACTCGCGTCGTCGAGCAGCGCCTGGTGCTCGAAGATCCAGTCGTGCATGGGCCAGAACCGGTCCTGGCGCGCGGCGGCTTCGGCCGCGGCCGCGGCGGCCATCGCGTGCGGGTGCGAATCGGGCAGCGGGAAGTTGCGGAAGATGAAGCGCAGGTTCGCGCCCATCGCGCGCTGCAGGCGTTTGACGATCGGATACGCGCGCCCGCAGTGCGGGCACTCGTAGTCGCCGTACTCGACCAACGTCACCGGCGCATCGACCGGGCCCTCGGCATGGTCGGACACGGAGACCGGCACGCGCAGGCGAGCCACGATCACCGCCCTCCGGTCAATGCGTCGAGTGCGTCGAAGATGCCGTCGGCGCCCGGGTTCACGCCAATCGGCGACAGGTAACTCCAGCGGATGACGCCGTTCTCGTCGATGACGAACAGCGCGCGTTCGGTGATTCCGTCCGCATCGCGATACGCGCCGTACTGACGGGCGACGGCGCCTTTCGGTTCGAAGTCGGCGAGCAGCGGAAAGCGAAGCGACCGCGCGTCGGCAAATGCCTGGTGACACCAGACGCCGTCGACCGACACGGCCACGAGCGTGGCGTTGCGTTCCTCGAACATCGGCAGCACGCGGTTGTAGACCGCGAGCTGGTCGCCGCACACCGGACTCCAGTCGGCCGGATAGAACGCGAGGACGACGCGACGGCCGCGCAAGTCGGACAGGGCCACGCGCTGGTCTGGCGTCGAGGGCAGCGAGAAGTCCGGCGCGGGCACGCCCGGGGCAAGCAGACTCATTCGTCTCTCCTGAATCGTCGATGGCGAGCGTGGCCGGGGTGCGTGCGGCCATCGTCGACCGCGACGCTCGCGCCCCGACGACACGCCCATGAGCACAGTAGCACAGCGTTTCAGAGGCCGCCGTGTGCGATTGTGAACGGCGGTGCGCCCACGAGTGCTTTATGCTGATCGGTGCGGGGGACGCGCGATCGCGAGAGGATCGATGAAGAAAAAGACGACGTCTCCAACCGCAGCCGACTACAGCCGTGCCATCGCGACGCTCCACGAGCTCGTCGCTGCGCTCGACCGGCGTGTCCCTCACGTCGAACGAGTCGGTGAGATCGGGATCGCGCACGACGCGGCCGCGCTCAGACAAGACGCCATGACGAGAATTGCCGCACTGACCGCGGCGGCCGAGGCTCTGCGCGCGCGCGAGTCCGAGCATTCCGACGCGGTCATGACCGATGACGGCGGCCCGGCGCGGACATCGGCAAAAGGCAAGACGCGGCATTGAGCCGCAGCGCGGCCGCGGCTCGTGCCCTACGGTGCCCGCTCGAAAACGACACGCTGCGCCGCGAGATTCACGGTCGCGGTCCGGCTCGCGAGCGTCCAGGACGCCGACTGCTCCG
Source organism: uncultured Acidobacteriota bacterium (assembly GCA_937880585.1). Classification (GTDB taxonomy): domain Bacteria; phylum Acidobacteriota; class Vicinamibacteria; order Vicinamibacterales; family SCN-69-37; genus CALFMR01. The sequence goes on along the minus strand of CALFMR010000158.1, from coordinate 4,498 downwards.
AGTGTGGCGCCGACGACGCGTCGCCAAGGCCCCACCACTCCGCCTCGCGCCGCGCAGGCTCGGGCAACACGAATCCCAAGAGATCTTCAATCTGCGCGAACGTCAGCACGACGCAGTTCGCGTACCGATCGCGCAGGTATACATAGAGACGTTGATACTCGCCCGCATGGCCACTCACGAGATCCGCTCCCATCCGAGACAGCGACAAGAGACTGCGGTCGGCAGTGCGCGTCCAGCGACTCATGCGCCGCACCAGAGACGGCGCGGCGACGCGTCGCGCGCGACCGATCCAGACGTCCCGGCCTCCCGTTCATACACATGACCAGCCTGCGCCGAACGGCGCGCCACCGATGTACCGAATTGGACAGCCGCCGGCCCGGTGCAGCGCGACGATGCGAGCGTGGCGGGCGTGGCGTTGGACTTTCCGTTATGGCTGCGAGCCACGCACTTCTTCAACCTGCTGTTTCTCTCGCTGCTCGTGCGCAGCGGTCTCGAGATCCTCAGCGCGCATCCCAAGCTCTACTGGAACGATGACTGCACGCCGGGCTCCGAGTGGCTGTCGTTCTCGACATCGCCGCCGCAGGACAGCCGGCCTCGCGTCGCGAGCGACGACGAGTCGTCATGGTCGTCCTGGATTGCCCTGCCCGGCCACGAGAACCTGGGCCTGGGCCGGCACTGGCATTTCCTGTCGGACGTCGGATGGCTGCTGGCGGGCGTGACCTACGTCGCGATGCTCGCCGTCACGCCGGAATGGCGGCGGCTGATTCCGACGTCCTGGCAGATCCTGCCGGCCGCCTGGCACACGCTCGGACGCTATCTCACACTGCACGTCGTGAGGACGCCCGGTGCGTACAACCCTTTGGAGCAACTGTCATACGCGACCATCGTCTTCGTCGTCGCGCCGCTCAGCGTCGCGACCGGCGTGGCGATGTCGCCGGCCGTTGCCGCCCGCTTCCCGTGGTACCTGCGGATTTTCCACGGCCGACAGTCCGCCCGCAGCATCCACTTCCTGTGCCTCGTCGCGTTCGTCCTGTTCTTCGTCGTCCACGTCACGATGGTCGTGCTGCACGGATTCCGCGAGGAACTGGCGGCGATCGTCCTCGGCCAGACCCACCGTCCAGACTTGACGCGGGCTCTGGTCGTCGGCATCGCCGGCATGGCCATCGTCGTCGTCATTCACGTCCTGGCCACCGTCTGTTCGCTGCGCCGGCCCCGGTTCGTCCAGCAGACGACGCAGGCGGTGACTCGGCCGCTTCGGCATCTGTTGTTCGGCCACGCCATCTCCGCCGAGGGCTACGCGCCGCGCGAGGTGTCCGCGTCGTTCTGGGTGAACGGCCGTCCGCCGGTCGAGGACGCCTATCTGGCGCTGGCGCGCGACGGCTTCGCCGACTACCGTCTGGAGGTCGGCGGCCTGGTGCGCACGCCGTTGCGGCTCAGCCTGGCCGATCTCCGAGCGATGCCGAAGCGCACGCAAATCACCAAGCACTGCTGCATCCAGGGCTGGTCGGGCGTGGCCGAATGGGGCGGCGTGCCGATGCGGCACATCCTGGACTTGTGCGGGCCGCTGCCGGCCGCGCGCTACATCTTGTTTCGGGCGTACGATGACAAGTCGACGTCGGAGCCACACGGCCACGGCGCGGGACATTTTTACGGCACGATCAGCCTGGCCGCGGCCGATGATCCGCAGACGCTCCTCGCCTACGAGATGAACGGGCAGCCGCTGCCGGTGCCTCACGGCGCGCCGCTCCGCCTTCGCGTCGAAGCGCAGCTCGGGTTCAAGATGGTCAAATACATCCAGGCGATCGAGCTCATCGACGACTACGGCGCGATTGGCGCCGGACAGGGCGGGTGGCGCGAGGATCACCAGTATTTCAGCCAGGAGGCCGGCATCTGATGGCAGCGACACCACCCGCGATTCGACTGGTCATCTCCGACGTCGACGGCACGATCGTGACGCCGGACAAAGCGCTCACGCCGCGCGCGCGCGCGGCCGTCAAGCGGGTCCAGGACGCGGGCATCGCGTTCACGATCACGAGCAGCCGCCCGCCGCGCGGCCTCAAGTCGCTCGTCGACGACCTGCACCTGCAGACGCTCATCGCCCCGTGCAACGGCGGCCTCATCGTCCGGCCCGATCTGACCGTCATCGTCGAGCACCGGCTGGATCGGTCGGCCATCGACACCGTCATCAGCACGCTCGAGGCCGGACGTCTCGACGTCTGGGTCTACACGAGCGACGACTGGCTCGTGCGCAACGTGAACGGACCGCACGTCGATCGCGAATCGGGGACGGTCGGCTTCCGGCCGACCGTCGTCGCCCGCTTCGATGCGGCGCTTCCCCGCGCCGTCAAGGTGGTCGGCGTGAGCGACGACCCGGTGGCCGTGGCACGCACGGCGGCCGAGGTGCGTCGCCGCTGCGGCAACCGCGTGTCGGCGACGAGCTCGCAGCCCTATTACGTCGACGTGACCGATCCGCTCGCGAACAAAGGCGAGGTGGTGATGGCACTGTCCGAGGCGTTCGACGTGCCGATCGATCGCATCGCGACGATCGGCGACGGCGCCAACGACGTGCTGATGTTCCAGCAGAGCGGCGTGAGCATCGCGATGGCCAATGCCGCGCCGGAAGTGCAGCGTGCCGCTACGTTCGTGACTGCGTCGAACGCCGAGGACGGATTCGCGCTCGCCATCGAGCGTTTCGTTCTTGGCACGGACGTAGCTTGAGCGGCTGAACGTCCATCAGGCCTGCGGCGGCCGGCACGCCGCCTCCGATCGAAAAGGAGTCCCGCCATGAGTGATTCGGCGACCCAGACGCCGCCCGCGGCCGGCAAGTCCGACGCGCGCGACGCGCTCTCCCCCGACGAACTTCGCGCCATCGATGCCTACTGGCGCGCGTGCAACTACCTGTCGCTCGGCATGCTGTACCTCCGGCACAATCCGCTGCTCCGCGAACCGCTCGCGCCCGATCACATCAAGAAGCGCCTCGTGGGGCACTGGGGTACCGATCCCGGCCAGAGCTTCGTGTGGGTCCACCTGAACCGGCTCATCAAGAAGTACGACCTGAACGCGATGTACATCGCGGGCCCCGGGCACGGCGCGCCGGCGACGCTCGCCAATGCCTATCTCGAAGGACGCTACTCGGAGGTCTATCCGGACAAGTCCGAAGACGTCGAGGGCCTCCAGAAATTCTTCGAGCAGTTTTCATTTCCCGGCGGTATCGGCAGCCACTGCACACCGGAAACGCCCGGCTCGATTCACGAAGGCGGCGAGCTCGGCTACAGCGTGTCGCATGCCTTCGGCGCGGCGTTCGACAATCCGGATCTCGTCGTCGCGGTCGTCATCGGCGACGGCGAAGCGGAGACGGGCCCGCTCATGGGCTCGCTGCACTCCAACAAGTTCCTGAATCCGATTCGCGACGGCGCCGTGCTGCCGATCCTGCACCTGAACGGCTACAAGATCGCGAACCCGACGATCTCGGCACGCATCACACCCGAAGAGCTGCACAGCCTGCTCACCGGCTTCGGCTGGACGCCGCACGTCGTCGAAGGCAGCGACCCGGCCGTGCTGCACCAGACGATGGCCGCCACGCTCGAGGCGTGCGTGTGTGAGATCCGATCGATCCAGGACGCCGCGCGCCGGAGCGCCGCGTCGGAACGCCCGCGCTGGCCGATGCTCGTGCTGCGCACACCCAAAGGGTGGACCGCGCCGGAGGAGCTCGACGGCCACCGGCTCGAAGGATCGTGGCGCGCGCACCAGATGCCGATCCCGGACGTGCCGGCCAACGCCGCGCATCTGAAGCTGCTCGAGGCCTGGATGCGCAGCTACAAGCCGGAAGAATTGTTCGATGCGGAAGGACGCCTCGTGCCAGAGATCAAGGCGCTGGCGCCAGAAGGCCCGCGGCGCATGAGCGCCAATCCGCACGCGAACGGCGGTGTATTGCGCGTTCCGCTGCGATTGCCCGACTTCCGATCGTACGCCGTGCCGATCGCGTCGCCGGGCGCGTCCTACGCCCCGGCCACACACATCCTCGGCGAATGGCTGCGCGACGTCATGCGCGGCAACATGAACACGTTCCGCGTGTTCGGCCCGGACGAGACGGCGTCCAACCGCCTCGACGCGATCTACGAGGTCAGCCGCAAGACGTGGCTCGCCGAGTACCGGCCGGAGGACGCCGACGGCGGCGAGCTCGCGCCCGCAGGGCGCGTGATGGAGATGCTGAGCGAGCACACGCTCGAAGGCTGGGCCGAGGGTTACGTGCTGACGGGCCGCCACGCGTTCTTCGCGTCGTACGAAGCGTTCTTCCACATCATCGACTCGATGTTCAACCAGCACGCCAAGTGGCTGGAGAAGTGCAAGACCGAGGTCAAGTGGCGGGCGTCGATCTCGTCGCTGAACCTGCTGGTCACCTCGACCGTCTGGCGACAGCATCACAACGGCTTCACGCACCAGGATCCCCGTTTCCTAGACGTCGTCACCAACAAGAGCGCGCCCGTCACGCGCATCT
>CALFMR010000157.1 GCA_937880585.1 uncultured Acidobacteriota bacterium | reverse complement strand
GGTAGCCTTTGATCTGGACGTCGCCTTCCTGCATGATGTTGAACAGGCCGACCTGGACCTTGCTCGCGAGGTCCGGCAGCTCGTTGATGGCGAAGATCCCACGGTTGGCCCGCGGCAGCAGGCCATAATGCATCGTGAGCTCGTTGCCGAGCTCGTGGCCGGCGCGCGCCGCCTTGATGGGGTCGACGTCGCCGATCATGTCGGCAATCGTCACGTCCGGCGTGGCGAGCTTCTCGACGTACCGATGTTCGGGTGCGAGCCAGCCGACGGCCAGGTCGTCGCCCTCGATGGCCGCGCGCGCACGGCAATCCGCGCAGAGCGGCGCGAGCGGGTCGTCGTGAATCTCACAGCCGGGGATGACCGGAATGGCCGGATCGAGCAGCGTCGTGAGCGCGCGAAGCAGCCGCGTCTTCGCTTGTCCGCGCAGGCCGAGCAGGATGAAGTTGTGTCTCGAGAGCAGGGCGTTCACGAGCTGCGGCGTGACCGTGTCCGCGTAGCCGACGATGCCCGGGAAGAGCGGACCGCCGTCACGAAGGCGGGCCGTCAGGTTGGCGCGAAGTTCGTCCTTGACCGAGCGATGCGGCACGCGTCCCGCGCGAACGGCCTCGGCGAGCGCGCCTCGTGTAGCAGGCAGATCCATAGATGCATAGTAACGCGCAGCGTCCTCATCCGTCCGGTCTTATCGTCGACCGCGCGTTCAACCCGCGGCTGACCTCGTGACGGCCACGCCAGTCGCCAGCCGTCTCGGCCGTCTGCTCGCGCTCGACATGCCGTCGGCCATCGCGCACCGCGGCGGATCGCGGCTCGCGCCCGAGAACACGCTCGCGGCCTTCGAACAAGCCGCGGCGCTCGGCGTCGACGCCATCGAGTGCGACGTCCACCTCTCGCGCGACGACGAGGTCGTCGTCATTCACGACGCGACGCTCGACCGGACGACCGATGCGTCCGGCCCGGTGCGGGCCCGCACGGCCGACGAGCTCAGTCGCGTCGATGCCGGATGTCGATTCACGGACGAGACGGGCGGTCATCCGTTCGCGGGGATGGGCATCGGCGTGCCGCGGCTGGCTGACGCGCTCGCGCGCTGGCCGGACATGCCGTTCGTGATCGAGATCAAGGGCGATGACGCGCACGCCGCCGAGCGGGTTGCCGCCGTCATCACGGCGGCCGGCGCTTTGGATCGCGTGATCATCGGCGGCTTCAATGACGTTGCGGTCCGCGCGGCCCGCCGGGCGCTCGACGGCGTTCCATCGAGCGCGTCGGTCACGGAAGTCAAGGCGGCGCTGCGGCGGTCGTTCTTCTTCCAGCGCCCGCGTCCCACCGGCTACCAGGCGTTCCAGATCCCGCGCCGCTTCCACGGCCGACGCGTCGCGACGCGCAGGTTTGTCCGCCTCGCCCGTGCCGCCGGCGTCGCCGTCCATGTCTGGGTCGTCGACGATCCCGCCGACATGCGCCGCCTCGCCGAGTGGGGCGTGACGGGCTTCATCAGCGACAGGCCGGACCTGGCGGTCCGAGAGAGAGCGGAGATGAGGGCAGGGGAAAGGGAATAGGGAAGGGCAGGAGGGCAAAGGGACGGAACTAAAGAAGATGACACCGCGAGCCTCCGAGCGTAGCGAGGGCGGCGAAGCGCCGTAGGCGCGGGGGTGGGGCCCCGCGCCACTGCAAAGAAGATGACACCGAGCGTAGCGAGGGCGGCGAAGCGCGTAGCGTTGGGGGTGGGGCCCCAACGCATTGCAAAGAAGATGACTCGCAGTCAGATGGCGCTGAAGATCGGTTCGATGTCCACGGGCACGTGATCGAGCCGATCCAACACGCGCTGCACCTCGGGCCGGACGACGCCCATTCGATCGAGCAGCGCCTGCGCCGCGGTGTAGTCGCCCTCGGCCTCGATCGTGAGCAGGTCGTGCGTGAGCGCGGCGACCGCATCCGGCATGGCCGACGGTACGACGGCGAACGCGCCATCGGCGGCGACGGTCACGGCGCCGTGGTCGATGAACGTGTTCAACTGTACGGCCACACCGCGACCGTGCGCTTCGTTCACGCCGAAGCGGATGGACCGGAACGCCGAGGCGAGAAACGTCGCGTAGGTCGACTCGGCGACGGCCGCGGGAATGTGTCCGGCGCCGGCGAGTTGATGCAGCGCCCACAGACCCGAGGCATCGGCCTTCGCTTCTTCGATTGGCGCGTAGGCATCTTTCAGCGCCAGCCGAATCGGCTGCGTCGTCCCGTAGACGACGTGCGGGCCGAGGCCGTGCATGAGCTCGTGCAGGAGGATGTGCGAGAAGAACGCGTCGAACGACACGCGCGCGCGATCAGCGGCGGCGAGCGCGACGTCGGCAATCGGCACGAGCACGCGATCGAATTTCGCCTGCTGGACGTTCTTCAGCATCACGCGTTTCGCGCCGTGCTCGCGGATGATGCGGTCGTCGTTCGGGAGATTGAACGCGGCCGTCTGCACGCCGCGATTCGCATCGCCAGCGGTGAAGACGACGTTGACGACGCGGATCGGCGCGAGCGAGGCGAGGCGCGGGTTGCGGTAACGGGGATCGATCGGCAGCGCGTCCTCGAGTGCCTGGAGCCGGCGGCCGAATGTCGCGAGCTTTGCGGTCTCCTCGGCGTCGCGCACGGCGATGACGGCCTCGAACGCCGCTTTGTAGCCGAACCAGCCGTCTTCATACGTTTCGTACGGCCCGATGGTCGGCTCGATCGACGCGTCGAGCTGCATCCAGGCCACGTCGCTCGCGTAGTAGTCGTTCGAAAGGAACGCGTCGGCGCGCGCGATGAGGAACGCCGCGAGCGTTGGCTGGGTCGTGACTGCCGCGGCGCGCCGCAGCCGGGCCGCGATGGGCACGAGCGCGTTGCGATACGCGAGGCTGTACGGCACGCTCGCGAGCCGTCCCGATTCGTCACGACCGATGACCGAGAAGAAGCCGGACGCGCGCATCCGCGCGTCGGCGTCGAGCGACGCGATCCAGCCGTCGACTTCCTCGTGCGTCGCGTCCGCCGGATAGAAGTTCGCACCGGCGGGCTTGGCCGGGACGTCGAATCGAGGCGGCGTGAAAA
>CALFMR010000156.1 GCA_937880585.1 uncultured Acidobacteriota bacterium | reverse complement strand
CCGAGATCTACACCCTTTCCCTACACGACTCTCTTCCGATCTATCTTCTACACGGGCGCGACGCCGAACCAGCAGCTCATCCCCGCGGCCCAGTTCATGATGAGCCCGGCCGGCGGATCGAAGAAGAAGTTCTATCTGCTCGGCACCGACTACGTGTTCCCGCGCACGGCGAACAAGATCCTGAAGGCGTATCTCCTGTCGGTCGGCGTGCCCGAGTCGAACATCGTCGAGGAGTACACGCCGTTCGGCTACGCCGATTACCAGACGATCGTCGCGAAGATCAAAGAGTTCGGGAAGAACGGTGACGCCGTGGTCCTGTCGACGATCAACGGTGACAGCAACGTGCCGTTCTACAAGGAGTTCGCCAACCAGGGCCTGACGGCGGACAAAGTTCCCATCATGGCGTTCTCGGTCGCCGAGGACGAGTTGCGGTCGATGCAGACCGAACACCTCGTCGGGCACCTCGCGGCGTGGAACTACTTCCAGTCGATCGACACGCCCGCGAACCACAAGTTCGTCGACGACTTCAAACACTTCGCGGAGGTCCACGGACTGCCAGGCGGCAGCAAGCGCGTGACCGACGATCCGATCGAGGCGGCCTACTTCGGCGTCTACGTGTGGAAGGCAGCGGTCGAGAAGGCGCAGTCGCTCGACGTGGCGAAGGTGCGTGACGCCGTGCTGGGCCTCGAGTTCGACGCGCCGGGCGGGCACATGAAGATGCACCCGACGAACCACCACACCTACAAGCCGGTTTACATCGGGAAGATCCGCGCCGACGGGCAGTTCGACATCATCTGGAAATCGGATGGGCTCGTCGAACCCGAGGCGTTCAGCCACTACCTGAAAGCGGCCCCCGCGCCTGCCGCGCCGGGCGCCGAATGACCTGCGCACGAGCGATTGCCGGGGCGCTCGTGATCGTGGCGGCGTGCGTGTGCCTGGAGCGTCCTTCGCGGACGCTCCAGGCCGCGGCGCCGATGGAGATGCGCGGCACCACCACGGTCGCCGTGGTGGCCGCGCTGGACGTTGCGCCGGCGGCTGGTGAGACGAGCGCCGCCGCGTCGCCGTCGTCGGCCGCGCTGCCGGACTGGGCGCTCGAGACGCTGCAGAACACGTTCGCGGGTCTCTCGGCGGGCAGCATCCTCGTGCTGCTCGCGCTCGGGCTGTCGATCATCTTCGGCCTGATGGGCGTCATCAACCTCGCGCACGGCGAGTTCATGATGGTCGGCGCCTACACGGCCTACGTCGTGTCGGAGAGCTTCAAAGCGTACTTGCCGCCTGGCGCGTTCGACTACTTCTATCTCGTCGCGTTGCCGCTGTCATTCCTTGTCGCCGGCGGCGTTGGCGTGCTCTGCGAGTATCTCGTCATTCGCCATCTGTACGGACGGCCGATCGAGACGCTCCTCGCGACGTGGGGCATCAGCCTTCTCCTCATTCAGACGGCGCGGCTGATCTTCGGCGACACGACGTCGTTCACGCCGCCGAGCTGGCTCCAGGGCGGCTGGCGCGTCATTCCCGGCCTCGTGCTGCCGCTCAATCGCCTCTTCCTCATCGGCCTCTGCGTCGCCGCCGTCGCCGCGGTCTACCTGCTCGTGCAGCGGACGCCCTTCGGACTGCTGCTGCGCGCGACGACCGAGGACCGGCCGATCGCTTCGGCCCTCGGCGTGCCGACGCGATGGATCGACGGACTGACGTTCGGCTTCGGCACCGGCCTCGCCGGACTGGCCGGTGCCATCGTGCCGCTCTACGACAAGCTCAATCCGAACATGGGGCAGAGCTACGTGGTCGACAGCTTCATGGTCGTCGTCGTGGGCGGCATCGGGAAGCTGGCCGGCGCGGTCGTGGCGGGCGCCGGTCTCGGCTTCCTCACGAAGTATCTCGAGCCGTGGCTCCAGGCCGTCTACGGCAAGCTCGCCGTGCTCGCGCTCATCATCGTGTTCCTCCAGTGGCGGCCGTCGGGCCTGTTCCCCGATCGTGGCCGGTCGGCGGAGAGCTGAGATGGCGCTCGCCAGGCTGATCCCGCGAGGCGAAACGCCGACGTCGCGCGTCCCGCGGCTCGAACCGGTCGACGTGCGCGCGTACGGCGCCCGGCCCGCGCCCGAGATCGCCCGCTTCCGCCGGCGCACGATCGCGACGCTCCTCGTCCTTCTGTTCGTCGTCATCCCGGCGCTCCAGTGGGCGGGCGTCGTCGAGCCGTACAACGTCAACCGCATCGGCCGCTACCTGTGCTTCGCGATTGCGGCGCTCGGCGTCGATCTCATCTGGGGCTACACGGGCGTCCTCACGCTGTGTCACGCGCTGTTCTTCTGTCTCGGCGCCTACGCGATGGGCATGCACCTGAGCCTGCCGGGCGGCGGCGGCGACGTGCGGCCCGAGTATCACAACATTCCGCAGTTCTTTTTCTTCAACAACGTCAACGTACTGCCGGCGTGGTGGCGGCCCTTCGACTCGCTGCCGTTCGCCGTCGTCGCCGCGATCCTCGTGCCGACGCTCGTGGCCGGCCTCTTCGCATTCTTCATCTTCCGCAATCGCGTGCGCGGCGTGTATTTCTCGATCATCACGCAGGCGCTCGCCTGGGGCGCGTTCCTCGCCTTCTCGCGCAACGAGCTGCTGCTCGGCGGCACGAACGGCCTGACGAACTTCTACAAGCCGCTCAACGCGAACGGGGCGTGGATTCTCGGCTTCTATCTCGCGACGGCCGCCGCGCTGGTGCTGTCGCTCATCGGCTGCCGCGCGCTCACGCGGTCGAAGCTCGGTCGCGTGCTCATCGGCGTGCGCGATCGCGAGCCGCGTCTGTATTTTCTCGGCTACCGGCCGGAGCTCTACAAGACGTTCGCGTTCGCCGCGGCGGCGGCGCTCGCCGGTCTCGGCGGGCTGCTCTACGTCCCGCAGAACGGCATCGTCACGCCGAATGTCATGCGCGTCGAAGACTCGATCTGGATGGTCGTCTGGGTCGCCGTCGGCGGCCGCGGCCGGCTGTGGGGCGCGATCATGGGCGCCCTCGTCGTCAACTTCAGCTACTCGATGCTGACGTCCGACATGCCGCAGGCGTGGCCGTTCATCGAAGGGGCGCTGTTCCTCGCGGTGCTCGCGTTCCCTGACGGTCTGTCGCAGCTCTGGTTGCGGCTCGAATCCGAAGTCGCCGGCGGCCGGTCGATCGCGCGTCTGCTCGCGGCGTTCGTCTTCGTCGAAGCCGTGCTCATGATCGACAAGCTCGGCTGGCTGCCGTCGATCCTGTCGATGGTGCAGATCGCCTTCGTGCCGCTGAAGTACTGGCTGCTCATCATCGCGGCGACCGCCGTGGGCTGGTCGCGTCCCGCACCGGCCGCGGTTCCGCTGCTCGGCTTGGCGATTCTCATCGTGAGCGAAGCGTTGGGCCTGTTCCCCGCGGAGGCGACGCCGTTGAAGTACCTGGTCGTCGTTGCGTTGGCCGGGTGGTACGTCGCGCGCGAGACCGACGTCGTGGCGCGCGTCGTGCGGTGGCTGCGGCGCCGGCGCGTCGAGGACGCCGCGTCATGAGCGCCAGCGTCCACACGGATGTCGCGACGCCCGACCTGCGCCTGGCGATCGCGCCCGAGGAGTCGCTCCTCCGCGTCGAGCACGCGACGGTCGTCTTCGACGGCTTCAAGGCGCTCGACATTGACAGTTTCGCCGTACGTCCGAACGAAGTTCGCGTCGTCATCGGTCCCAACGGCGCCGGCAAGACAACGCTGTGCGATGTGATCAGCGGGAAGACGAAGCTCGCCTCGGGCCGCTGCGTGTTCGACGGCACGGACATCACGAAGTGGAAGGACTTTCAGATCGCGCGTCGCGGCGTCGGGCGGAAGTTCCAGACACCCTCGGTGTTCGGCAGTCTGACGGTCCGCGAGCACCTGGAACTGGCCGCGCCGGCCAGTCGCGGTGTCGGCTCCGTGCTGCGCAATCGGCGGCCGTCGGGGCGCGACGGCGAGATCCTCGCGGTTGCCCGCGCGGTCGGACTCGAGCCGCTGTGCGACGTCGCGGCCGCGTATCTCAGTCACGGTCAGCGGCAACTGCTCGAGATTGGCACCTTGCTCATCGCGCAGCCCAAGCTGCTGCTCATCGACGAGCCCGCCGCCGGCTTGAGCGACACGGAGACAGCCGCGATGGCGAAACTGCTGCGCCGCCTCGCCGGCAGTCACACGGTCATCGTCATCGAGCACGACATGGACTTCGTGCGCCAGCTCGAGGCGGACGTCACCGTGCTCAACGAAGGACGCATCCTGGCCGAAGGGCCGATGAGCGCCGTGCAGGCCGATCCGCGTGTGATCGAAGCGTACCTGGGCCGCTGACATGTTGACGATCCAGAACCTGTCGTTCTCCTACGGCGTGATTCAAGTGCTCGACGACATCACGATGGTCGTGCCGACGGGCCGCATCACCTGCATCCTCGGCCGCAACGGCGTCGGCAAGACGACGCTGCTCATGAACGTGATGGGGTTGCTGCGCCCGACGATTGGCGCCGTGTTGATGGGCGAGCATGATCTCACCGACCTCGCGGCGGATCGCCGGTCCGCGCTCGGTCTCGGGCTCGTGCCGCAAGGACGCCGGATCTTTCCGCGGCTCACCGTCATCGAGAACCTGCGCGTGGCGCTCGCCGCGCGCCGGCAGCCGACCGATCGCATTCCGGACGACATCTACGATCTGTTCCCGGTCCTGAAGACGATGTCGCATCGGCGGGGCGGGGACTTGTCGGGTGGGCAGCAGCAACAGCTCGCGATCGCGCGCGCGCTGGTCGCCGACCCGCAGGTGCTGCTGCTGGACGAGCCGACCGAAGGCATCCAGCCGAACGTGATTCAGCACATCGGCACGGTGCTGCGCCACCTCGTCGATGAGCGCGGGCTGACGATCGTCATGGTCGAGCAGTACCTCGACTTCGTGAAGGAGATCGGCGACCGCTTCTTCCTGATGGACCGTCGCCGCGTCGTCGCCGAGGGGTTGACGTCGGATCTCAGCGCCGATCTCGTGCATCGGCATTTAACGGTATAAAGACCATGCCTCATGCCGCTCGACACGATCGCGCTGCCCGTCGCCGCCGCGCGGGATGATACCGGGACGATCGACCGGGCACCGCTCGCGCCGGGCGCGGGGTTCGTCCGCGTGGCGAGTGTCGGCGGACGGAGCGCCGTCGTGCGCCGGGTGGCGGCGAGTCCGTTGCGATTGCTCGTGCCGCGCGCGCATGGCGGAGCGGCGTGGATCTTCACGTCGACGTTCGGCGGCGGCCTGGTCGATGGTGACGACATCGCGCTCGAGGCGGTCGTCGACGCGGGTGCGTGTGCGCTCGTGTCGACGCAGGCATCCACGAAGGTGTATCGATCGC